>JBMOJG010000069.1:0-8901 GCA_049316925.1 Alsobacter sp.
CGGCGCCGCCCGGCGTGAAGCAGCTGATGAAGTTGTAGTTTGCGCCCGCCTCGGGACCCATCGCCTTGAAGATCTGCGGCGTGCCCAGATAGGTGATGCCGAAGGCCGGGACCTTGAAGCCGTACTGCTGCAGGCCCTTCATGGTCAGGATGGCGGTGTTGGGCACGCCGTAGATGGTGATGAAGTCGGGCTTCTGCGCCATGACCTCGAGCACCTGGGGGGTGGCGTCGACCGCCGTCACCTTCATGGTGACGAGCTGGGCCGAGCCGCCGGCCTTCTTGGCGATCTCGGCGACGTGCTCGTGATACTCCTTGCCGCCGGCGCTCTCGATCGAGACCGTGATGACCTTCGGCGCCTTCAGGCCGAGCTTGTCGATGTAGTGGCCGACGCCGGCCTGGGCCATCTGCTTGTAGCCGCAGAAGCCGTTGTAGACCATCGGCGACACCGGCTCGGACAGCGCGATCGTGGGCGTGTAGGTACCGACGATCGGCACCTTGCCGGCCTTGATGGTGGGGGCGAGCGCGACCTGCGAGGCCGACGTGCCCATGCCCGAGATGGCGATGACCGGGGTCTGGCCGACCAGCTTCTCGAACGCGATCTTGTCGGTGGCGGCGTTGTAGCGGTTGTCCTCGGCCAGCACGTTGATCTTGCGGCCGTGGATGCCGCCGGCCTCGTTGATCTTGCGCATGTAGTCCTGGAAGCCGGAAACCCAGATCGACTGGGAGCCGGAGGTCGGGCCGCTGAGGTCCATCAGGACACCCCAGTCGATTCGGTCCTTGTAGACGCCATCCTGCGGCACCTCCTGCGCCAGGGCGCCGGTGGCGAACACGCCGAGCGCCGCCTGGAGGGCGAGGCGCGCGGTCCATGAAATCCGGCGGTCCTGCGGACGGCCGGCAACGGTCTGCTGCTGGGGGACACTCGACTGTAGCATGGGGGTTTCCTCTCCTGAGTGTTGGTTTGTCTTCGCCGGCACGTGCGGACGGGTCATCCGCTCGGCCGGTAGGTCTTGCGGAGCTCCCTCTTCAGAAGTTTCCCTGAAGCGTTGCGGGGGAGCATGTCCGCGAAGAGCACGGAGCTCGGGCACTTGTAGTGGGCGAGGCGCGAGCGGGCAAAGTCGATGAGCTCGCGCTCCGTCGTCGTCATGCCGGTCCGCAGCACCACGATGGCGCGCGGGGTCTCAACCCAGCGCGCATGCGGGATGCCGATGACGGCAATCTCGGAGACCGCCGGATGCGACAGCAGGACATTCTCGATCTCGGCCGGATAGATGTTCTCCCCGCCCGAAATGATCATGTCCTTGAAGCGGTCATAGAGGTAGATGAAGCCGTCCGCGTCGCGGTAGGCGGCGTCGCCGGTGCGCAGCCAGCCACCCGGCATGATGGCGTCGGCGGTGGCGGCGGGGTTTTGCCAGTAGCCCGGCATCACCATCTCGGAGCGGATCCAGATCTCGCCGACCGCGCCGGTCTCGGCCGCGTTGAGCGTCACCGGGTCGGTGATCCGGATCTCGACGAAGGGCAGCGCCCGGCCGCATGACCGCAACCGGTCGGTGACGGTGCCGTCGAGCCGGTGCTCGTCCGGCATCAGGTTGACCACCGTGCCGGAGGTCTCCGTCATGCCGTAGGCCTGCATGAAATCGCACGACAGGATGGTCAGCGCCTTGCGCAGCAGGCTCTCGCCGATCGGTGAGGCGCCGTACATCGGCAGTTTCAGGCTCGACAGATCTGCCTCGTCGACGCCGGGCACCTCCAGCAGGCCCTGCACCACCGTCGGCACGAAGAATGCGTGGGTGACGCGCTGCGTCTCGATGAGCCGGATCACCTGAGGCAGGTTGACGTCGCGCATCAGCACCGTGTGGCCGCCCACGAGCAGCGTGCTCGTGCCATAGCCGCAGCCCCCGATGTGGAACATCGGCATGGCGACGAGGTTGACGCTGGCGGCCGACATGCCCCAGATCTCCGCCGCCAGCCGCTGGCTGTAGGACATGCCCCGGTTGGTCAGCATCACGCCCTTGGGCAGGCCCGTCGTTCCCGACGTGTAGAGGATGAGCGCGATCTCGTCAGGTTGGCCACTATGGCCGGGATCCTCGGCAGCGGCGCCCGAGCGCCACGCCTCATAGCCGTCGCCGATCGTCACGATCCGCCGCAGGCCGTCGGTCCGGCGCGCCGTCTCCGACAGCAGCTCGCCCTCCTGCGTCGCTCCGGCAATGATCACGACGGGCTTGGCGTCCACGACGATCGCCTCGATCTCGAACGCCGACAGCCGCCAGTTAAGGCCGACCATGATCGCGCCCAGCATGTTGCAGGCGAAGATCAGCTCGAAGAACTCGTTGCAGTTGCGCGAAAGCACGCCCACCCGGTCGCCGGGACCGACGCCCTCGGCCCGCAGCGCCTGCGCCGTCCGCGCGCTGCGCGCGTGCAGGTCCGCGAACGTCCACGTGTCCTCGCCACAGGTCAAGGCTGGCGCCCCGGGCTGCCGCCCGGCCAGATCACGGAGAATGTCGGCGAACGCCTTGCTCATGGCTGGTCTAGTAGCTCTTCGGCAGGCCGAGACTGTGTTGCGCGACGAAATTCAACACCATCTCGCGGCTGACGGGCGCCGTCTTGTGAAGCCGTGTGACGAACCAGAGATCGGCCAGCCCGTATTCCAGCGCCATGCCGTTGCCGCCATGCACCTGGATCGCCTGGTCGAGGGCCTCGAGCGACGAGTCGGCTGCGGCGAACTTGGCGATGTTGGCCGCCTCGCCGGCCTCGGCCGAGCCGAGATCGAAGAGCTGCGCGGCCCGCGCCGTCATCAGCCGGGCCTGCTGGACCGCCATGTAGGCCTTCGCCAGCGGATGGGCGATGCCCTGGTGCGCACCGATCGGCACGTCCCAGACCTTGCGGTCCCGGGCGTACTGCGAGGCCTTGGTGAGGGCGAAGCGCGCCAGACCGTTGTTGAATGCCGCCGCACAGACGCGCTCGGGGTTCAGGCCGGCAAACACCTGCTTCAGGCCCTGACCTTCCGCCCCGATCAGGGCGCCGCGGTCGAGCGCCACCTGGTCGAAATACACCATGAACTGCGTCTCGGGCACGTGCAGCGCCGTCTCTATCGGCGTCTTGCTGATGCCCTTCGCGTCGGCCGGCACGATGAACAGCGACAGCGGCGAACGCCCGCGCGCATCGGTCTCCTCACCGCGGGCGACGACCATCAGCGCGTCGGCCTCGTCCACCGCCGAGGTCCAGTATTTGGTGCCGCTCAGCGACCAGCCATTGCCGGTCTTGCGCGCGGTCGTGGTGATCTTGTGGGTGTTGGTGCCGGCATCCGGCTCGGTGATGGCGAAGGCGAGCCGGCGCTGCCCGCTGGCGAGCCCGGGCAGCCAGTCGCGCTTCAGCTCCTCGCTGCCGTGCTGCTCGATGATCGGCGAGCAGATGGAGTTGATCACCAGCGACAGGATCGGGCAGCCCTGCGCGGCGACCTCCTCGACCACCACGTGGTAGTCCGCGAGGCCGGATCCGCCACCGCCGTACTCCTCCGAGACATGCACGCCGAGGAAGCCGGCGCGGCCGAGCTCGTCCCACAGCTCGACCGGCTTTTGTCCGGACTTGTACAGCTCCTGGAAGTAGCGGCGGCCGAAGCGACCAGCCAGCTTGCTGACGCTGTCGCGCAGCATCGGATGGTGCTCGGCGGTGTCGACGAGGGATGAGCCGAAAAGCTGGGTCATGCTGGGGAACGCTCCGTCTGGGCGTCGAAAAAGCGGCTGTCCGACCAGTCGTAGAAGCCGCGGCCGGATTTCACGCCGAGCTCGCCGCGGGCGACCTTGTCCTGCAGCAGCTGGGGTGGCGCGAAGCGATCACCCAGTGCCCGGCTGAGATAGCGGGCGATGTCGAGGCGCACGTCCAGCCCGACGATGTCGGTGAGCCGCAGCGGTCCGACCGGGTGGCGGAAGGCCGTCGTCATCGCCTTGTCGATATCCTCGGCGCTGGCCACGCCATCCTCGAGCATGCGGATGGCCTCCATGGCCGACAGCACGTCGAGGCGGCTGGTCGCGAAGCCCGGAATATCCTTCGACACGATGGTGGTCTTGCCGATGGCCTCGGCGAAGGATCGTGCCAGCGCCAGAGCTTCGGGGCTCGTGCGGGCCCCGGTGACCAGCTCCACCATGGGCAGCGACCAGACCGGGTTGAAGAAGTGCATGCCGAGAAAGCGCTCGGGATCCGGCGTCATGGCCGCAAGCCGGTCGATCGAGATTGAACTCGTGTTGGTGGCCAGGATGCGCGGATCGAGCGCGCCAAGCTCGCGCAGCACCACCTCCTTGAGGGCGGGGTTCTCGGGCACCGTCTCGACGATCAGGTCCAGCCTCCTCGGCAGCGCGCCTGCCGCCGGGACGATCCGGATATCCTCCTGGACGGCGGCTGCGAGCGCGGCCGTCAACTTGCCGCGTGCAACCCCGGAGCTGGCGGCCCGGCGCAGGATGTCTCGGACGGTGACCTGCCTTGCGGCATCGGGCTCCACCAGCCAGACGTCGCAGCCGGCGGCCTTGTACACATAGGCGATGCCCACCCCCATGGTACCGCCGCCGACGACGGCCATGGAGCGAAGCGGCACGGACGTGGTCCCAGGCTCAGCCATGGTCTGCACTCCGATGCTTCGAGGGCTGGAGCCGAATCACAAGCGGCCGGCCGGTCAGCGCCCCTCGGGAGCCTTGACGGCACTGAGCGCCGCGTTCTTCGATCCGCGCCGTGTGCGCGGCGGCTTCACGCCCACCATGGTGAGAACCAGCGAGGACACACGCTCGGACGCTTCCTCCTTGGTCAGGCGCCCGCCCGCCCGGTACCAGACCGGCGACCAGCCGACGATGCTGCCGATCACCATGGCGGTCAGCCTGAGGTCCTCGATCACGAACTCGTCCTGGCGCACGCCCTCCTCCAGCAGGTCGACCAGCCGGTGATCGAAGTCCCGGCGCATGCGCTTGATCGTCTCGCGATCTTTGGGTTCGAGTTCCTTCTCCTCGCGGCTGTAGATGACCGCGTTGGCCTGATTGTCCAGCACCGTGTGGGTGAAGTCCCGCACGATGGTCTTGAGCTTTTCCGTCGCGGTGCCCTGCTGCGTCAGCGTGCGGTTGAGCGTGTCGTGTGCATCCCGGATCGCCCGCGAGCAGATCTCTGCCAGCAGGTCGTTCTTGGAGGTAAAGTACTGATAGATGAATGGCTTGGTCACGCCGAGCGACCGGGCGACCTGGTCCAGCGTCGTCCGGGCATAGCCCTGCTCGTAGAACAGGTCGATGGCGGCCGAGAGGATCCGCTCGCGCTTGAGTTCCGAGACCAGGACGCGGATGCGTTCCGTACCCGGCTTCGGCTCCAGCCGTTGCCTGGAGGAGCTGCGGACCTGTCGGCCGGGACTGTCCCCGTTGCTGCTCGACGCCATGGATGAGTGCCTGTGCTGTTGCGCCCGGGACGGTGGCGGACCTGCGTTGGATGGTGTCGTCATGGGTACGACGGTTCGCAAGAATGCGGCAATTTCGGGCGATGGCGAGCAAAACCGTCATGAATAGCTCCCGCCATTCACATGCACGCCCTGCCCCACCATGTGGGACGCAAGGTCGGATGCCAGGAACGCCATGACGTTGGCGATCTCCTGCGGATCCGCGTAGCGACCTTGCGGAATGGAGCCGGTCCGGCGCTGACGCAGCCGCTCCGGGTCTCCGTCCGCCTGGCCTGCTTCGATGTCGCGCAGCAGCGGCGTGTCCACCGGGCCGGGGCACACGGCGTTCACCCGTACGCCGTCACGGATCACTTCGAGCGCGACCGTCCGGGTGAGGCCCATGACCGCATGCTTGCTGGCAATGTAGGGCGCCAGATGGCGGGTCCCGACGAAGGACCCGAGCGAGGCCGTGTTGACCACCGCGCCGCGCTTCTGCCCGGTCATCACCGGCAGCACATGCTTGAGGCCGAGAAAGACACCCCGGACATTGACGGCCATCACCGCATCGAAAGCGTCGTCCGGGCAGTCGACCAGCGGCCCGACAGGCCCCTGCCAGCCGGCATTGTTCATGAAGATGTCGATCCGCCCCCAGGCAGCCAGCACCGCCGCCACATAGGCCCGGATGTCGTCCGCCCGGGTGACGTCGGCCCGGACGAAGCGCGCAGTGCCACCGGCGCCGGCCACGAGGGCGACCGTCTCGCGCCCGTTGCCCTCATCCAGATCGACCGCCAGCACACGCGCCCCGGCCTGCGCCAGGACGAGGGACACGGCCCGGCCGATGCCCCCGCCTGCGCCGGTGACGATGGCGACCTGTCCGGCAAAGTCGAACGTCATGGTGTGGGCGCCCTCATCGCTGCGACCCGATCAGCGGACGGGTGCTGCAAAGCGCGCGGGGGCCACAGCCTCCTGCGGGCGGGCGACGAAGCTGAAACCCGGATAGCCATCGGCCGCGCAGGCCTCGAGGATGCGGCGATAGCCACGCACGCCGCCCGAATAGGGCATGAAAACCCGCGGCTTTCCCGACACTTCGGCGCCGTTGTAGTAGGAGTTGGTCGTCATGTAGAGCGTCTCGCGGGCACGCTCGTTGACATGCGCGACCCACTCGCTCTCGGCCGTTGCGTCAGCCTCGATGGCCATGAGGCCCCGTGCATCCATGTCGCCGATCAGCCGGGCGAACCAGTCGATCTGCTCCTCGATCGAGATCATCACATTGCTGAGCAGCGACGGGCTGCCCGGCCCCGCGACAATCAGCAGGTTGGGAAAGCCGGCGACAGCCACGCCGAACTGGCTGCGCGGCCCGTCCGCCCATTTTTCCTTCAGCGTGACCCCGCCGCGACCGACGATGTCAGGCTTCAGCAGCGAGCCCGTGAAGGCATCAAACCCCGTGGCGAAGATGACGATGTCGAGCGGGTGGTGCCTGGCCGCCGTGCGGATGCCGTCCGGGGTGAAGGCCTCGATCGGCGCCTCGCGGATGTCGGCGAGCCCGACATTGGCGCGGTTGAATGCCTCGAAATAGCCGCTGTCGACCGACGGCCGGCGCGCCGCGAAGGGATGGCTGCGCGGAATGAGCTTCTCTCTCACAACCGGATCCGCCACCTTCGCGGCGATCTTCCGGCGGATGAACTCCGCTGCGGTGTCGTTGGCCGGCTGCGACAGGAGGATGTCGTAATAGGCGAGCGCAAAGCCGAAGCCCCAGCGGTTCCAGGCCGTCTCGTAGGCCGTCTCCCGCTCCTCGGCGGTCACGTCGAGGGCGGAGACGCGGTTGAGCTTGAAGCCAAGCCCGGTCGGCGAGTTGCGGGCCTCCCGGCGCCGTTCCGCATAGGCGGCCTTGACCGCGCGGTCCTCCTCGTCGGTCACCGGAGCGTTGGCGGCCGGGATGCTGTAGTTCGCGGTCCGCTGGAACACCGTGAGGTGGTCCGCCTCGCGGGCGATGGCGGGCGTCATCTGCATGCCCGACGACCCCGTGCCGATGATGCCGACGCGCTTGCCGGCGAAACTGACGGGCTCGAGCGGCCACGCGCCGCTGTGGATGATCTGGCCCTTGAAGCCGTCCTGCCCGGGATAGTCCGGCGTCTTGGTGGCGGACAGTTGCCCAAGGCACAGGATGAGGAACTGCGCCGACCACGTCCGGCCGGTCGAGGTCGAGACGAGCCAGCGACCCTCCGCCTCCTGATAAACGGCCGATGTCATGCGCGTGTTGAGAACGACGTCCCTGCGCAGGTCGAACCGGTCAGCAACGTGGTCGATGTAGCGCAGGATCTCCGGCTGCGTGGCGTAGCGCTCGCTCCAGCGCCACTCCTGCTCGAGCTCGGGCGAGAAACTGTAGGAGTAGTCGAAGCTCTCCACGTCGCAACGGGCGCCCGGATAGCCGTTGTGATACCAGACGCCGCCAATGCCGCCGCTGGCCTCGACGACCGCCACGCGCTGGCCCTGCGACCTGAGGGTGTGCAGGGCCCGCAGCCCCGCAAAGCCGGCGCCGATGATCAGGGCATCCACGGCCTCGGTCATGCTCCCCCTCCTGTACGGCCGACCGTCCAGAGCCAAACCCGACTTTCGGGGTGTGAAACGAACCCTGCAGACCGCATCGAAAACTCACTGGTAGATATCTGTACGCATTGTTATCCGAACTTCAAGCCCAATTTTTTCGCCGGCTTGACAAGCCCGGCAGCAGGCTGTGAACTCCACACAACCAGCGAGTAAGGGTAGTCTACCAACAGGTATTCCTTTCCGCAGAACGGCGCAGGGGCGGAAACACGGCATGGCAGCGACCGGCGGCTCAGGGGTGTCGGAGGGTCCGCGACGAATCGTCCCGGAGCTCAGCATCGCCATGCGGCAGGCGGCCCTCCGGGCCCGGTTTCCGGTCTGGGAGCCGCTGCGGCTCGACCAGCTGCTCGATCGCATGGCGGCTGAATTCCCCGACCGTCCGCTGCTCATCACCGACACGCGGACCTGGACCTATGCGGAGGTGCGGGACTGGTCTGTGCAGGTGGCCGCCGGGTTGATCGCCAGCGGCGTGCGCCCGGGCGATCATGTCGGCCTGCTGATGGCCAACCACCCGGAATTCGTTGCGATCAAGTTCGGCATCGCCCGGGCAGGCGCCGTCGCCGTGCCGATCAACTTCCTCAACCGGCAGCACGAGATCGGCTATGTGCTCGGGCAGTCTGATGCGGTGTTCCTGTTCACGATGGACCGCTTCCGCGACCTCGACTATCTGGGCTTCCTGGACGGCCTGGCGCCAGGCTGGGAGACCGCAGCCGGCGGCAGCCACTTCCCCAGGCTAAGGACGATAGTGGTGCTGCCGAGCGCGGGCGCACCGTCGCGGCCAGGGGTACCGACGTTCGACGCGTTCTGCCGATCCGCCGGCCCGCTGCCCGCGATCGACCATCCCGGGCCGGCATCCAATTCCACCATCATCTACACCTCAGGCACCACCGGCCGGCC
>JBMOJG010000070.1:0-8864 GCA_049316925.1 Alsobacter sp.
ATTCGGACACGCTCGGCCACGCCGGCCTGCTGGTGCGCTCTGCCCGCGACGGTGCCGTGATGGCGACGCATGACCCTCGCTCCGACGGTGCCGCCGCCGGGCTTTAGCTCTCCCGCCCTCCTGTCCTTCGACACCCGAACGAGAGACCGCCATGACCGAAGACGATCCCGTCCACGCCTTCGTCCCCTATCCGCCGGCGCCGGTGGCGCACGCCACCAGCGGGCCCCTGACCGGGCTCACGGTCGCCGTGAAGGACATCTTCGACGTGGCCGGCTATCCGACGGGCTGCGGCCAGCCGACGATGCTGGCACTCTCGGGAACCAAGGGGGCCAGCGCGCCGATCGTCAGGCGCTTCCTCGACGCCGGCGCGCGCTTTGTCGGCAAGACGCACACGGTCGAGCTCGCCTATTCGCTCAACGGCAAGAACAATCATTTCGGCACGCCGATCAATCCGGCGGCGCCGGACCGGGTGCCGGGCGGCTCCTCGTCAGGCTCCGCCGCGGCGACGGCGGCACGGCTGTGCGACATCGGGCTCGGCTCCGACACCGGCGGCTCGGTGCGCGGGCCGGCGAGCTATTGCGGCCTGTTCGGCATCCGCCCGACCCATGACCGGCTGCCTTTGGCGATGACGATGCCGCTGGCGCCGAGCTTTGACACGCCCGGCTGGTTCACCCGTGACGCCAAGATCTTCGAGCGCGTCGGCGCGGCCATCCTTGGCGAAGATCCGGCGCCGCTGCCGCCGCAGGTGCGGCTGCTGCGTGCCGACGATGCCCTGGCGCTGGCCGAGGACGAGCCGCGCCGGGCGCTCGTCGTGCTGTTCGACAGGCTCGACCGGATGCTGGCGCCGCTCACTGGCGTCACCGCCGCGGTTTCGGGCTTCGACCCGCTCTACGCGGCGTTCCGGCACCTGCAGGGCGCTGAGACCTGGGCGTCGCACGGCGATTTCATCACCCGCTGGCACCCGGCCCTGGGGCCGGGCATCGCCGAGCGCTTCGTCTTCGGTCGCGGCGTCACGCGGGCCCAGGTGAAGCATGCCAACGTCGTCCGCAAGGCGATCCGCGCCCACCTGACGGACCTGGTCGGTTCGGACGGGGTGCTGCTGCTGCCGACCGTGCCGGGACCGGCGCCGCTGCTGGCATCGAGCGAGGACGAGCTCGAGACCAACCGGGCGCAGTCGCTGCGGCTGCTGTGCCTGTCCGGCCTGTCCGGCCTGCCGCAGGTGACCATCCCGGCAGGAGGCCACGCGGGTGGTCCGTTCGGCCTGTCGCTGATCGGCCCGGCGGGCTCGGACCTGTCGCTGGTCCGGCTTGCCGGCCGGGTGTCGCGGGCGATGGCGACGAAGATCGCCTGAGGGGTCGCCGTTTCGACCGCTGCGGTGCTGCCGCGGCGGTCGTTTCGCCTATTCGTCCGGCCGCAAGGTGAATCCGCCTTAACGGGCTTTCACCGTTCCCGTTGGGGAGATGTTCAGGGTTTCGGACGCATGCTGCGGTCAGGCCGATCCCCGGCCGGAGTGGCCGCCATGTCGCGTCTGATCAACCGCAGCCTTCACCGTCGGGACATCTCCCGCATGATCGACGTCGTGCTGATGGCCGGCGTCACCGCGGTCGCGGCCGTGCAGGTGGCGCTGCAGGTCGCGATCGCCGCCTGAGGCGTCAGACCCCCCAGCTCCAGAACGCGTCACCCTCGCGCCGGTAGGCATTGGCCAGCACCATGCGGTGGACCTCCGTGGCGCCATCGACCAACCGTGCCTGGCGGGCGTAGCGGTAGATCCACTCCAGCACCGTGTCCTTCGAGTAGCCACGCGCGCCGTTGATCTGCACGGCCACGTCGGCGGCCTTGTGCAGCGTGTCGGCGACGTGGACCTTGGCCATCGAGACCTCCTTGCGGGCATAGTCGCCGGCATCGAGCTTCCAGGCGGCATGCATGACCAGCAGCCGGCCGACGGCGATGTCCTGCGCCACCTCGCCGAGCTTCAGCTGGATCGACTCGCGGTCGGCCAGGCGCACGCCGAAGCCCTCACGGTGGTCGGCATACGCCTGGGCGATCTCCATGCAGCGCTTGGAGAGGCCGAGCCAGCGCATGCAGTGGGTGAGCCGGGCCGGGCCCAGGCGCACCTGCGTGACCTTGAGGCCTTCGCCCACGCCCATCAGCACGTCGGCATCCGCCACCTCGAGCCCGTCGAACTCGAGCTCGCAATGGCCGCCGTGCTCCTCGGGTCCCATGATGGGAATGCGCCGCACGATCCGCCAGCCTGGCTGGTCGCGGTGGTAGAGGAACGCGGTCAGCCCCTTTCGGGCATCGTCGGATGTTCGCGCCATCAGGATGAAGTGCTGCGCCTCCTCGGCGCCGGTGATGAACCACTTCCGGCCGGAGATGACCCAGCGGCCGTCGCGACGCTCGGCGGCGGTGCGGATCATGCCCGGGTCAGAGCCGCCGCCGGGCGCCGGCTCGGTCATCACGAAGGCGGAGCGCACGCGGCCGTCGACGATCGGCCGCAACCAGCGCTCCTTCTGGTTCTGGGTGCCGAGCTTGGCGAGAACGTTCATGTTGCCGTCGTCGGGCGCGGCGCAATTGATCGCCACCGGGCCGAACAAAGAGCGGTTCATCTCCTCGTAGAGGGGCGCCCAGGCGACCATCGGCAGGCCCATGCCGCCCCAGTCTGTCGGTACCTGCGGCGCCCACAGGCCAGCCTCCCTGGCCCTGGCGCGCAGGGCCTCCAGCAGGTCGAGGCGGATGTTCTCGTGGGCGTCGTAGCTGGCGGGGTCGGCCTCGAGCGGCAGCACGTGCTCGGTGACGAAGGCACGGGCGCGCAGGCGGATGGCCTCGTAGGCGGGCGGCAAAGTGAAATCCATCGGGGTAGTCCTCAGAGCGTGATCATGTGGCCGCCATCGGCGACGAGAACCGCGCCGGTCATGAACCGGCCGGCGGGGGATGCGAGCAGCAGCAGCGGACCGTCGAGATCCTCCTCTGCGCCAAAACGCCGCATCGGAATGCCGGGTAGCATGGCCTGACCGGCGGGGGAGGCGAGATGGTCGCGGTTGATGTCGGTGACGATATAGCCGGGCGCCAGCGCATTGACGCGGATGCCGCGCGGCGCCAGTTCGAGCGCGAAGGCGCGGGTGGCCTGCACGACCGCGGCCTTGGAGGTCGCATAGGCGCCGACACCCTTCTGGACGCCGAAGGCGAGGATCGACGCGATTGTGACGATGCTGCCGCCGACGCCGGCCGCCATCATGCGCTGTGCCGCCTCCTGGGTACCGAACACGGCCGCATCGAGATTGAGCGCCAGGGTGCGGTGCCAGTCTGCGGCGCTCACATCGGTCATGCGGCCGGAGACCACGAGGCCGGCATTGTTGACGAGGATCGTCACGGTGCCGAAGGCCGCCTCGGCGGCATCGAACGCGGCGGCCAGCGCGGCGCGATCGGTGACGTCGGCCTCGACCGCGATGGCGCGTCCACCGGCGGCGGTGATCGCCGCTGCGCCGTCGTCGAGCGCCGCTCGCCGGCGGGCGACCAGCGCCACGGCGGCACCGTTGGCAGCGAGCACCCGGGCGAATCGGGCTCCGAGACCGCCGGATGCGCCGGTGACGAGCGCCACCTGGCCGCTCAGGTCGAACAGTTGCGAGGCATGCAAGGCAGTGGATCCCCCGTTGTGGTTGGCGTGATCATGGCCCGGCAGCCGTCCGGCTCCAAGGGGCGCGCGCAGTGGGTTGATCGCGGCTGGCGCAGGGCTATCCTGCGCCTATGACGCAGCACAGCAACGACCATGACCCCCGCGACAGCCTCGCCGGCGGGGAGTCCCATGACCATCACGACCATGACCACGACCATTCCGAGCTGGACGCGATGGCCCTGCGCATTAGGGCGCTGGAATCGATCCTGACCGAGAAGGGCCTGATCGATCCGGCCGCGCTTGACCTGGTGGTGGAGACCTACGAGACCCGCATCGGGCCGCGCAACGGCGCACGGGTGGTGGCAAAGGCCTGGACCGATCCGGCCTACCGGGCGCGGCTGGCCGCGGACGCGACCGCCGCGATTGCCGAGCTTGGCTATGGCGGGCGCCAGGGCGAGGACATGCGCGTGGTCGAGAACACGCCGGAGCAGCACAACCTCGTCGTCTGCACCCTGTGTTCCTGCTACCCGTGGCCCGTGCTCGGCCTGCCGCCGGTCTGGTACAAATCGGCGCCGTATCGCTCACGCGCGGTGATCGATCCGCGCGGGGTGCTCGCCGATTTCGGCGTCTCCGTGCCGGGCACGACCCGTATCCGGGTGTGGGACTCGACCGCGGAGCTGCGTTACCTGGTGCTGCCCATGCGGCCCGATGGCACCGAGGGGTGGAGCGAGGAGCAACTCGCCGCGCTCGTCACCCGCGACAGCATGATCGGCACCGGCCTGGCGTTGCCGGCGGGAGCCGCGGCATGAACGGCGCCCAGGATCTCGGCGGCATGATGGGCTTCGGCCCGGTTGTGGCGGAGCCGGGCGAGCCGATGTTCCATGGCGACTGGGAAAAGCGCGCGCTCGGCGTGACGCTGGCCTGCGGCGGCCTCGGCCTGTGGTCGATCGACGAGAGCCGGCATGCGCGCGAGAGCCTGCCGCCGCCGGTGTATCTGACGTCGAGCTACTACGCGATCTGGACCCGCGGCCTCATGAAACTGCTGGAACGCCACGGTCTGGTGGGGGCCGACGAGCTTGCGGCCGGGCGGTCGCTGCGTCCGGCCCCGGCGACGCCGCGGCCGGCGGTGACCGCGCCCGCCATGGCGGCGGCGCTGGCCCGCGGCGGCCCCTGCCGGCGCGAGCCCGTCGGACCGGCCCGTTTCGCTCCCGGTGACCGGGTGCGGACGTTGAACCTTCATCCCTCCGGGCATACCCGCCTGCCGCGCTATGCGCGCGGCCGCACCGGCCTCATCGAGGCGGTGCACGGCGCCTTTGTGTTCCCCGACAGCAACGCGCATGGCGCGGGCGAAGACCCGCACTGGTGCTACGGGGTGGTGTTCTCCGGCACGGAGCTGTGGGGAGCCGGTGCCGATCCCTCCCTGAGCATTTGCGTCGACTGCTGGGAACCCTATCTGGAGGCAGCCGCATGAGCGCGTCCGACGCCGTCGCCGCCGTCCGGGCGGCGCTTCCGGCCCTGCCCGGCGATGCGCAGGGGCCGGTGTTCCGCGAACCCTGGGAGGCGCAGGCCTTCGCCATGGCGGTTGAGCTGCACCGGGCGGGCCTGTTCACCTGGCCGGAATGGGCGCAGGCGCTGTCGGCCGCCATCGCGCGGGCGCAGGCGGCCGGCGACCCCGATACCGGCGAGACCTACTACGCCCACTGGCTGGCGGCGCTGGAGGACCTGGTCGCCGCCAAGGGTGCGGCGAGCCGTCTGGAGCTGGCGGAGCGACGCGATGCCTGGGACCGGGCGGCGCGGGCGACGCCGCACGGCCAGCCGATCCTGCTGTGCAGCGATCCGGCAGGCCGGTCGTGAACCCGCGGTTGCGCTGGCGCCCGATGCGCGCCCTCGACCTGCCGGGGGTGGTGGCGCTGGCCCAGGCCGAGCATCCGGCGTTGCCGGAGCGCCCCGAGGTGTTTGCCGAGCGGCTGGCGCTCTGCACGCGCGGCTGCAAGGTACTGGAGATCAGCGGGCGGCTCAGCGGCTATCTGGTCAGCCACCCTTGGGTGCCGCGCGACGCGCCGGACCTCGACACGCTGGTCGGTGCGCTGCCGTCGCCGGCGCTGGTGCGCTACGTCCACGACCTGGTGGTGGCGCCTTCGCATCGCGGCTTCGGCCTCGCCGCCGAGGCGGTGTGGCAGATCATCGATGATGCCCGTGTGGAGGATGCGGCGGCGCTGTCGCTGGTGGCGCTGGGCGGAACGGCGCCATTCTGGGCCAAGCTCGGATTTAAGCAGGCGTTCGGGGCGGGGCTGAGCCGCAAGATTGCCGGCTATGGTGCCGGCGCCGTCTTCATGGAGCGCCGGCCGGCATGATCGCCCTGCAGGGCTGAGTCAGCCGGCTGCAGCGCCGGCGGTGCCGGCGAGCAGCGCCAGCCCGAGCGCCAGGACGGCGGCGGCGGCGACCAGTTCGAGCCCGGCCAGCGCGACGGCGGCCGTCTCGCCGCGGCCCGAGGCCAGCCGGAGTGCCGTTCCCTTGGCGAGCACGGCCAGCGCCGCCAGCGCGCCGGTGGTCAGCGCCGTCCCGGCCGCCATCGCCAGGACAGCGGCAACACCGGTGCCGAACAGGCCGAGCGACAGGGCGAAGACCAGAACCAGGATCGCCCCGGAACACGGACGCATGCCGGCCGCCAGCACGGCGGCGGTGGCGCTGCGCCAGCCGCGGGCCGCTTCCGGTGGCGGCAGGTGGGCATGGCCGCAGCCCGGCCCGCAGGGGGCTCCATCGGGATGATCGTGCCGGACCTCCCCGGGCACCAGCCGCGCTCCGATTGCGCGGGACTTGCTCCACACCAGGCCGGCACCCAGCAGGGCGACGGCGGCGAAGCTGGCCATTTCGACCGCCCGGGTCACGCCGGTCATGCGGGCCGCGGTCAGGTTCAGCAGGCCGGCCAACAGCCCGACCAGGGCGATCGCGACCAGGGCCTGCAGCAGCGCCGCCGCCGCCGCCATGGCGAGGCCGGCGCGCAGGACGTTGGCCTGGGCGACGATCCAGGCTGCGATCACCGCCTTGCCGTGGCCGGGCCCGGCGGCGTGGAACACGCCGTAGGCAAAGCCGAGTCCTATCAAGAGCGCTGCGGCGGCGGGATCGTCGCGGGTGGCGCGCAACGCCGCCGTGAGGCGGCGGGAGAAGTCAGCCTGGGTGGACAGGATCCAGCCGGCGAGGCCGCCGGCCGAACCGCCGCCCTCGCGCAGGCCGACGCCGAACGGGTTGCGCGGCGGTGGCGTCGCCGGGCCGCCGACCACCCAGCCGAGCACGATGCCGATCACCGTCACGGCGGTCAGCGCGCCGGCGGCGGCGATCAGCGCCAGGGCGATCCGCCGGCGCCGATCGGCTGCGGGATCGGGGAGGGCTGCCACGGGGGCGGTACCGTTGCCTGACAGGGTCATCGGCGCAGGCTCACGGGCAGGCAACAATGACCTTGGAGGCGAATTGCAGGCCCATATTGGCATTGGCGAAATAGTCCTCGCCAAGCTTGCCCTGGGCCATGTCGGGCTTGCGCGGCCGCGTCACCTGGGTCGTGCAGCCCCTGGGAGCCCCCGTCAGCACTACGGCCTCGACGCCGTCGGTATAGGCAAAGTCGACGAAGAAGGTCGGATCGGCAACGTCGAGGATCAGCGTGCGCCGCACGGCAGCGGCCTCGCGCAGCGGCAGTGTGAAGCTCAGCGTCAGCCGCCCGGCCTCGTGATCGAGCCAGTAGTCGCGCGGCGCCGCGAACTCCTGGCGCTTGCCGTCGGTCTTCACCACCGTGAAGAAATCGAATTCCGACAGGGATTCGGCGTTGACCTTGGCGAGGTCGGCGAGTTCCTCGCGGGTGAAGATGCCGTCCTTGTTGGTGTCGAGGCCCTGGACCGCATAGGCCGAGTAGGCCTCGTCGAAGGTCCAGCGGTGTCGCACTGCCGCAATCTTGCCGTCCGGTGCGAACACCAGCTCGGCGCGCACCACGACGGAGACGTGCGGATGGGCGGTCGCGGAACCGGCAAAGCCGAGGCAGGCGAGAATGGCGACGGCTAGGGAGCGCAGGTATGTGATCATCGTGGCCTCATCTAGGCTGCGAATCCGTCCTGCGCGTGAATCGGGGCCGCAGCATGGCAGCGGCCCCGCTTTGCCTCACTTGAGGACGATGCGGCCTTCCGGCTTGACGGCGACGCTGCCGAGCCGGCGCGCGAGGACCATCACGTCGTTGGCGACGAGCGAGCCGCCGGAGTCGACAGTTGGCGTCACGTTGCCGGCCAGCATCGTGTAACCGTCGCCGCCGCGCAGCATGAAGTCGTTGGTGGCGATCTTGTAGGTGCGGGCGTCCGCAAGCGGTGCGCCGCCGATCTTGACCGACAGGATCCGCTTTCCGGCCGGGGCCTTCGTGTCGACCTCGACGACGAGGTTCGACACCTGCGGGAAGCGCCCGCCGCGTGTCTCGAGCAGGCTGACACCGTTCTCCAGCGCGGCGCGCAGCGCCGTGCCGGTGATCTCGGTGACGGCGGATTTGTTGCCGAAGGGCAGCTCCGACAGGATGTCGCGGCGTGTCAGCGTGGCGCCGACCGGATACTGCTTGTTGGCGCGGATGCCGCCGCCATTGATGATGGCCGCCTCGGCGCCGGTCGCGGCCCGCACCGCATCCGCGACAAGATTGCCGATGGCCGTTTCCTGCGAGCGGACCATAGCGGTACGGCTGTCGAGCTCGACCGCCAGCGTGGCGACCGGGACGTCCAGCTCGCGCGACAGCTCGGACTCAAAGCCCTTGACCATCGCCAGGATGGCGGGATCCGGCGTCGCACTCGCCGATGACACGATGCGGAACTCGGGCGACCAGGTCAGCGTGCGCCGGCCGTCGACGGTCTTCACGTCCATGGTCACGTCGATAACGGTGACGAACTGGGCATCCTCGCCGGATTCAGCCATGGCGATGCGGCCGTCATAGACGACGCGCAGGTCGTGGTCGTGGCCGGTCAGCACCAGGTCGACGGCCTTGGCGTCGAAAAGCCGCAGGTCAGCGGCGCGGTCTGCATGAACGAGCGCGACGATGAAGTCGGCGCCGGCGGCGCGCAGGGCGCGGGCCTGGTCACGGACAGTGTCGAAGATCGGCGTGAACTTGAGGTCGCCCGGGCTGGACACCGTGGGAGTCGACTCCAGCGTCGCGCCGACGAGGCCGACGCGCACGCCGCCCATCTCGACGATGGCTGAGTCCTTGACGGACGGCACCGGCGTGCCATCGGCC
>JBMOJG010000071.1:0-8831 GCA_049316925.1 Alsobacter sp.
GGCGACAGCCGGGACGAGGGCGAGGTCGGCCCAGCGGGGCATCTCGATCGGCGCGCTCATGCGGCCCGCTCCGACACGCCTGCCATCAGCAGGCCGAGATCGCGCTCGTTCGTCGCATCGGGCAGGCGCTCGCCAGTGATGTGGCCACCGCACATCACCAGGATGCGGTCGGCCAGGGCCGTGATCTCCTCGAGCTCGACGGACACCAGGAGGATCGCCACCCCTGCGTCGCGCAGCGCGACGATCCGGCGGTGGATAAACTCGATGGCGCCGATGTCGACCCCGCGCGTCGGCTGGCCGACCAGCAACACCCGGGGCCCACGCTCGATCTCGCGCGACAGCACGATCTTCTGCTGGTTGCCACCGGAGAACTTGGCGGTCTTCAGCCGCGGATCGCGCGGGCGGATGTCGTAATCGTCCATGGCGCGGGACATGGCGCCCTCGATGGCATCGGGATCGAGCAGCAGGCCGGCGCCGTAGCGGGCCTCGGAGGCAAACCCCAGCATGGCGCTCTCGCAGGCCTCGAAGGGCGGCACCAGGCCGCTGCGCAGCCGGTCCTCCGGCACATGCAATACACCGCGCCCGCGCAGCAGGCGGGGGTCGCGGTCGGCAGGGCCGAGCGTCTCGCCGTCGAGCAGGATCGTACCGCCCACCACGGGCGCAATGCCCGCCAGGGCGTCGAGCAGCTCACTCTGGCCATTGCCGGCAATGCCGGCAATGCCGACGATCTCACCGCCGCGCACGGACAGTGACACGCCATCGACGCGGGTCGTTCCTCGCGCATCACGCACCACAAGGTCACGCGCCTCCAGGCGGACCGGACCGGGCGTCACCGGCTGCTTCTCGACGCGCAGCAGCACCCGGCGGCCGACCATCAACTCGGCCAGCGCCGCCGGAGTGGTGGTGGCGGTGTCTACCGTCGCCACCATCTCGCCGCGGCGCATCACCGATACCCGGTCGGTGACGGCCATGATCTCGCGCAGCTTGTGGGTGATGAGCAACACCGTCTTGCCTTCGGCAGCGAGCGTCCTCAGCAGACGAAACAGGGCATCGGCCTCGTCGGGGGTGAGCACGGCCGTCGGTTCGTCGAGGATGAGGACGCGCGCGCCGCGCACCAGCGCCTTGAGCAGCTCGACCCGCTGCTGCAGGCCGACCGGAAGCGAGCCGACCAGCGCATCGGGATCGATGGCGAGGCCGTAGTCGCGGGCCAGGACGGCCAGCTTTGCGCGCACGACCGCGGCCCCCGGCCCCAGCAGCCAGCCGCCCTCGGCCCCCAGCATGACGTTGTCGACGACGCTCAGAGTGTCGACCAGCATGAAATGCTGGTGGACCATGCCGATCCCCGCCGTGATGGCGTCACGCGGCGAGGCGATGCGGACCTGCCGGCCGCCGACCCGGATCTCGCCCGCATCGGCCTCGTAGAAGCCGTACAGGATCGACATCAGGGTCGACTTGCCGGCGCCGTTCTCGCCAACAATGCCATGGATGGTGCCGGCCGCCACGTCGAGGTTCACCGACCTGTTGGCCTGAACCTCGCCGAAGCGCTTGTCGATTCCGGCGAGCGCGATGGCCGGCGCCGTCACCGGACCCGCTTCCGCACGCCGTACCGCCCGCGCCAGCCGTGCCTCACGGGCACTTCTGGTCGGCCATGTAGTCGTGCACCTTGACCGCCCCCGACACGATATCGGCGGATGCCTTGTCGGCAGCGGCCTGCATGTCAGCGGTGATCAGCGCCTTGTTGGCGTCATCGAGCGCCCAGGCCACTCCCTGCTCCTTCAACCCGAGGACGGTCACGCCCGGCTTCCAGCTGCCGTCGCGCGCATCCGTGAACGACTTGGCGACGGCCACGTCGACGCGCTTCAGCATCGAGGTCAGGACCTTGCCGGGATGCAGGCCGTTCTGGTTGGAATCGACGCCGATGCCGAGCTTGCCGGCGTCGGCCGCCGCGCGCAGCACGCCGATGCCGGTGCCGCCGGCGGCGTGGTAGATCACGTCCGCGCCGCGGTCGATCTGCGCCTTCGCGAGTTCGCCGCCCTTGACCGGATCGTTCCAGGCCGAGCCGGTCGTGCCGGTCATGTTCTGGAACACCTCGGCGGCCGGATTGGCGAATTTGACACCCTGCACATAGCCACAGGCGAACTTGCGGATCAGCGGGATATCCATGCCGCCGACGAAGCCGACCTTGCCGGTCTTGGAGGCCTTGGCGGCAAGCAGGCCGACGAGGAAGGAGCCCTCATGCTCCTTGAACACTACGGACTGCACGTTCGGCAGGTCGACGACCATGTCGATCAGCGTGAATTTGGTGCCGGGGAACTCCTTGGCGATCTTCTCGAGCGCGCTCGCCTGGCTGAAGCCGACCGCAACGACCGGGCTGAAGCCATCCCGGGCAAATCGCCGCATGGCCTGCTCGCGCTGGGCGTCGTTCTGGATCTCGAAGTCGCGGAATTCGATGCCGCTCTGCTTCCTGAACTGCTCGGCCCCGTTGAAGGCTGCCTCGTTGAACGACTTGTCGAATTTTCCGCCCATGTCGTAGACGATCGCGGGCTTGGGCTGAGCCAGCGCCTGACCGCAAGCAACCACGGCGATGGACAGCCCCAGGATCCAACTGCGCATGTCGCTCTCCTTCTGAGTGATCGGCGGCCCCGGCATGGCCGCACCTTCGTGAGTCAGGATGACATGTCACCACAAAGACGTGAAGCGCCGCCGCCCGAGCAACTTTGTCCATTGGCGAGTGCCACAGCCGATGTCACACTTTCGTTGCGAAACGGGAGATCGACACATGCTCCGACGCGTCACCGATTCGGCCACCTGGGCTGTGTGGCACCGACCGGGACCTCTCTGGCGCAAGAGCATGCCAGCCTTTCTGGCCTGGGCGCTCTTGACGCTCGCTGCCGCCGGTCCGGCCGCGGCCCGCGACGGCGAGGTCGAGGTCGATGTCGAACTGGTCCTCGCGGTCGACATTTCCTACTCGATGGACCCCGAGGAGCAGGCGCTGCAGCGCAACGGCTACGTCGAGGCGCTCCGGTCACCCGAAATCATGGCGGCGATCCGCAAGGGCGTGAACGGCAAGATCGCTGTCACCTATGTGGAGTGGGCAGGCGCGACAAGCCAGGATGTGGTCGCCGACTGGATGGTGATCGACGGCCCCGAGAGCGCGGCGGCGTTCACGTCCCAGATCGAGAAGCGGCCGATCCGGCGGTACTATCGGACCTCGATCTCGGGCGCGATCGACTTTTCCGTCCAGCTCTTCGAGCGCAACAACATGCATGGGCTCAAGCAGGTCATCGACGTGTCCGGCGATGGATCCAACAATCAGGGCCGCCCGGTCACCCAGGCGCGAGACGATGCGGTTCGGAAGGGCATCACGATCAACGGGCTGCCGCTGATGCTGAACCGCCCGACCTATGGCTACCCCGAAGTCGAGCAGCTCGACGTCTACTACACGGACTGCGTGATCGGCGGTCCGGGAGCGTTCGTGATCCCGATCCGCGAGCGCAACCAGTTCGTCGAGGCGATCCGCACCAAGATCCTGCTCGAGATCGCGCTGGCACCACCGGCGGAGCTGCCGGCCCGGGTGATCCCTGCGCAGGCGGCAGCGCCGCGGGTCTCGTGCATGTTCGGCGAGCGGAGCTGGCAGCAGCGCTGGGGCAACTGACCGCGGCCGCGCCGGAGCGAGCGCATGCCACCGCGCATCGCCCTGGTCGCGCATGACCAGAAGAAGGTCGCCATGGTGGCGTGGGTGGAACGGCACCGCGAGGCGCTGGCACGATGTGCCCTGTGGGCCACCGGCACGACCGGACTGCGGATTCTTGACCGATGCCCCGAACTGACGGTGACGCGCGTCAAGAGCGGACCTCTCGGCGGCGACCAGCAGATCGGCGCGTTGATCGCCGAAGGCGGGATCGACGCGCTGGTGTTTTTCGTCGACCCGCTGTCGCCCCATCCGCACGACGTCGACGTGAAGGCGCTCATGCGCCTCGCAGCGGTCTATGACCTGCCGATGGCGCTCAACCCTGCGACCGCCGAACTGCTGATCGGGGCGATCACCCGAGACGGCGCGGCCTGACGTCGCCACCGCCGGCCGCGCGAATGCGGTCACAGGCCGCGGCAAACGGCTCGCGCACCACCCGCATGTGGTGGCCGCTGGCGTGGAGCAGCGTGTCAGGACCGGTGATCAGCCCGACATGGCCTTTCCAGAAGACCAGATCACCGCGGCGAAGCGCTTCATCAGGAGGAACAGGCCGCCCGAGCCCGGCCTCCTGCAGATCGCTGTCGCGCGGTGCGGCAATCCCTGAAGCAGCCAGCGACAGCTGGACGAGGCCCGAGCAATCGATACCGAGGCTGCTGCGGCCTCCCCACAGATAGGGCACCTCCAGGAACCGCTCGGCGACGGCAACCGGGTCAGCCACGGTCGAGCCAAGCGGCGCAAGATGATCGGCGAAGATGCTTCCGCCCCCGGCAGCCAGCGTCGCGAACTGTCCTTCGATCCCGACCACCGCCACGCCACACCCCAGCGACAGCGACGTGCGCGGGGGCAGCTTCATGTTGGGGCCCGGATAGACGAAGGTGCGCAGCACCGCGACGGCATGGGTCGGCGCAAGCATGGCTGCTGCAAGGCTGTCGGACGGCATCCACCCGACATAGGCGTCGACAGCTGCCTGTCCCCACGACCAGCCTTCGTCAGTCGCCTCATAGACGGTGAAAACCTCGCCAAGGAGCAGTTCCGTCTCGAGCGGCGCGTCGGAGGCCGGGCGGCGGCGCATCGGCGCCGCCGGGTCGGCGACGCGCATCACGCGCCCCTCCACGAAGCGCTCGGCCTCGACCTGGCCGGCGAGATGGGCGGCGGCCAGATCGGCGCGGGCGGGGAGAAGGCGTCGATCAACCGTCATCGCGGCAGGTCCTTGCTGCGGGCGACGACAAGGTCGCCAAGGCGCTCGACATAGAGCGCTCCCTTCACGGTTCGTTGCACGATGACGTTGCGCCTGTCCACATCGTCGCGGCGGCGCGACACCAGCGCCATCTTGCCCATGGTGTCCAGCGCCCGCGTGATCGCCGGCTTGGTGACGCCAAGGCGCTTGGCCAGCCCGCGGACCGTGTGCGGCGGCGGCTCGAGATAGATTGTCAAAAGGATCGCCATCTGGCGGGCCGACAGGTCCGGCTCGCCGTCGCGAACAAGGTCGAGCGTCACCTCGCGCCAGAGGGTCAGCGCCTGCAGCGGCCGCAGCTCGGTGGTCATGCGCGATCCGATCGTTTCGGATCCGTATTCTTTCCCGGTCCACGCACCTGTGCAACCGCGGCCGCGCACCAGGGTTAAGCGCCTGCCGAGACCCTGTCGGCGACCAGCCGATAGACGAGGCGAGCGGCCTGGACTTCGCCACCCACCGGGCGGCCCGGCTTTTCTGCTGGCGTCCAGCCAAAAATGTCGAAATGCACCCAGGCGGTGACGGGAGCCACGAAGCGGCGCAGGAACAGGGCCGCGGTGACCGAACCGGCAAAGCCGCCACTGGAAATGTGGTTCAGATCTGCGACCTTGCTGTCCAGCATCGTGTCGTAGGGCGACCACAGCGGCATGCGCCAGACGGGGTCGTTCACAGCCGCTCCGGCGGAGGCCACCGCTGCGGCCAGGGCTTCGTCGTCGGTGTAGAAGGGTGGCAGGTCCGGCCCCAGCGCGACGCGCGCCGCGCCGGTGAGCGTGGCAAAATCGACCAGAAGGTCGGGACTCTCCTTGGCGGCCAACGCGAGAGCATCAGCCAGGATCAGGCGCCCTTCCGCATCCGTGTTGCCAATCTCGACCGTCAGCCCCTTGCCGCTATGCAGGACGTCGCCCGGGCGGAAGGCCGACCCGGAAATCGCATTCTCAACCGCCGGAATGAGGACGCGGAGCCTCACCGGAAGGCTGGCATCCATGATCATCTGCGCGGCGGCCAGGGCAGCGGCCGCACCGCCCATGTCCTTCTTCATCAGCAGCATGCTGGCGTCAGGCTTGATGTTCAGCCCGCCGGTGTCGAAGCAGACCCCCTTGCCCACCAGGGTGATCCGGGGATGCGAGGGGTTCCCCCAGGTGATGTCGACGAACCGTGGTGGCCTGGACGAGGCCCGGCCGACGGCATGAACCATCGGGAAGCCTGCCGCCAGCAGGTCGTCACCAATGACTTCAGCGAAGCCAGCGCTGTAGCGGGCGGCCAGGGCTCGGGCCGCATCGGCCAACTCCTGCGGGCCGAGGTCACTGGCCGGCGTGTTGACGAGGTCGCGGCCGACAGCGACCGCATCGGCGATGCGCTGGATGTCGGTCCCGTCGACCCCATCCGGAATCTGCAGCCGCGGCCGCGACGTGTTCGCGGCGGCGCCTGTGCGGTAGCGGGTAAACCGGTAGGAGCCAAGCGCGAAGGCCAATGCGGCGCCGGCAGCCCGATCGGGGGCAAGGCCCTCCAGCCGATAGTTTCCTGGCGGCAGGCCGGTCGCGAGCTTGCCCGCCAGGAACGGGTCGGGCCGTGCGGTCCCGGCATCGTCGCCAAAGAGAAGGCCTGCCACGGTTCCGTCGGGCCCAGGAACAGGCATGAGCCGCCCGGGTTCTGCCCTGTAGCCCTGAGCCGAGGCGAAGGCGACTGCGAGGGGCGACAACCGGCCCGCAGTCTCCTGCCAAGTGTCGGCCATGACGAAAGCCACAGGGATGACTGGGCCGGCTGAGTTTTCTGCCGCAGAGAACAGGACGGTCACGGCACTCTCCCCACGAGATCGACTGGAAACGGATAGGCCAACAGGACCCCGGACGCTCGACATGGCACCGCCCCACGCATTAACCGGTCGTCAACGTTAACGCTTTATTGCTGTCACAAGGGATCACTCCCTACCCGGAGTCCGTCATGGTTGCCAACACGTCCCCCCGCCTTCGTGCCGTTTTGCTGACTTGTGCCGCCGTCATGGCGCTCGCGACGGCCGGCTGCAACAAAGGCGGCGACGACATCACCGGGTCGGTCTCGCAGCCCCGCACCGAACAGGGCTGGCGGACGATGTCGGAGGAATGGGGCCGGCGCTATGACGCCAAGCCCGGCGACAAGACCGCGTCCATCAACTACGCGCGCGCACTCCGCATGATCGGGCAGCGCCAGCAGGCCGTTGCCGTGCTGCAGGTCGCGGCCCTGAAGTCGCCGAAGGATACCGACATCCTCGCCGCCTACGGCAAGGCGCTGATCGAGGTCGGCCAGTTGCAGCAGGCGCAGGACGTGCTGGCCAAGGCGCACACCCCCGAGCGGCCTGACTGGCGCATCCTGTCCGCCCAGGGTGCCATCGCCGACCAGATGGGCAACCACCAGGAGGCCCAGCAGCTCTACCAGGCTGCGCTGCGACTTCAGCCGGACGACCCGGGTGTCATGGCCAATCTCGGCCTCAGCTATGCCCTGGCCAAGCGGCTCCCGGAAGCCGAGACGACGCTGCGCCAGGCCTCCGCCCATCCGCGCGCCGACACCCGGGTGCGCCAGAACCTGGCGCTCGTGCTCGGCCTGCAGGGAAAGTTCGGCGAGGCCGAAAGCGTCGCCCGCCAGGACATGGCGCCCATCGATGCCGCGCAGAGCGTCATGGCGATGAAGCAGATGGTGGCCCAGCCCAACAGCTGGAACAGCATCCGGACCCTGGAAGCCAAGGCAAAGCCCGGCGTCAGCACCGTTGGCCGCACCCCACCGGCCCTGCCTTCCAGGCCGATCGGAACCGCGCAGGCCCAGTAGTCGCTGTTCGTCACCGTTGGCCGGGTTTCCAGTCTTGCGCGCCTGGGACGACAGTCGTGCGGCCACGCCGCCTCCATCTCCGCCGTCACCGTTGCCCTCGCCGGACAGCCATCCGCGATTCCTGCCGGTGAACCCTGCTGGCATTGCCTTGCCGGTTGGTCAGTCCGCGGCCGCGGAGTCGGTCGTCCAGGGCCTGCCTCGCCGACGCGCGGCGGCTCAATTCCAGCCGTAGACGTTGATGACGGCAGGGATGAGGATGACGATCAGCAGCACCGGCAGGAAGAACAGGATCATCGGCACGGTGAGCTGCGGCGGCAGCGCGGCCGCCTTCTTCTCGGCGGCATTCATGCGGTCGTCACGGCCTTCCTGGGCCAGAACGCGCAAGGCCTGCCCGAGCGGCGTGCCGTAGCGCTCGGCCTGGATCAAGGCCGTGCAGAGGCTCTTCATCATCGGGAGGCCGGTGCGAGCGGTGAGGTTATCGAACGCCATCTTGCGGTCCGACAGGAACGACAGCTCCGCGGTGGTCAGCGAGAACTCCTCCGCCAGGGGAATCGACTGGCCGCCGATTTCGGCCGCAACCTTGCGAAACGCCTGTTCGAGCGACATGCCGGATTCGACGCAGATCAGCAGCAGGTCGAGCGAGTCGGGGAAGGCCAGCCGCATCGAGGCCTGGCGCTTGGAGATCACGTTGGAGAGGAAGATCTCGGGCGCCTTGATGCCGGCGAACGCAGCAACCAGCGGAATGCCGATCTTGTAGAGGCTGGGCTGGTCCTGCTCCATCATGCCGAACGCGTAGACCACCGACGCCAGGATCAGGACGATCGGCATCACCAGGCGGAAGAACAGGAACGCGATCTCGGCCTGCGGGCCGCGATAGCCTGCCATGAGCAGCTTGGCCTTTGCCGTATCCGTACCCAGCCATTTTCCGAGCTGGAACTGGTCCACGACCTGTTTCATGTAGGCCTTGGGCTGATGCCGGAGCGACGGCTTGGCGTCACCCCGGTTCAGCCGCTCGCGTTCGCGGGCGCGGAGCTGGTCGCGCTCGGCGGCGACCTCCTTCATGCGCTTGGAGAGCTGGTCGGTCTCGAACATCGGCATCGCGATCGTCAG
>JBMOJG010000072.1:0-8831 GCA_049316925.1 Alsobacter sp.
CGCGGCGGGAGATCGGCGGCTGCGACAGGACCGGCGAGCATGACCGTGGTCAGAGCCGCCGCAAGGGTTCCAACAATCCATTTCATCGCATCCGTCTCCGCCTACGTCAGGGTGCGGCCGGGCCCAATGGGCGTCCGGCCCGAGATTTCTGGGGTCGCCACCGGTACCGGACCGGCAGCAAGCTGATTTCGTCGTCGTTCGATCGCCCTGCGAACCTGCTCGACAAGCAGGGGAAACGCCGCGTTCAGTTCATCGCCCTTGCCGGCGACCTGCTTGCGCACGGTGTCCTGCACGAGGGCATCGACATCGCGTTCAACCGCGTCAAGAGCAATGGTGTCAGCTTCACGGGCCGCCACCCATAGGTCAAGCATCCGCAGGGTGGCCTCGGGCCTGGCAGGCATGAACCGATGCACCAGAGCAACAATCGCGGTTGCACAGGACACGAAAAGGCTCATCAGAATGCCGAACCAGTAGAGCGCGTTCTGCGCCTGATCGCTCAGCGTCGGCTGATTCCCGGACAGATAGGCCGCCGCCCCCGGATGCACCGGCAGCGAGGCATTGATCTTGTCGGTCTCGGGCGGCTCGACGAGCGCGGATTTTGGCATGAGCGAGGCCACGCGCGGCTTGTCGGCCAGCAGCATGCGGGTGAGTTCCGCCGCGACGTTGTTCCCCATGCTTGCGGACGCGAACAACCGGGTCGAGACGCCGAGCGTGGAGTCGTCATCGTCGGGCAAAGGCGGCTGTCCCTGCAGCGACCCTTTGGGGAGGTCCACGCTTTCCAGCAGGTGGTTGTGCTTCACGATGGCGCCGACCTCGTCGACCGTCAGAAGCTTGGGGTCTGCCCGGGTTGCCTTCCGCACCGCCGAGATGGCCTGTGCGATCGTCGTTCCGCCTGTCGCGCCGACGACAAACAGCGCCTGGACCGACTTGGCATGCAGGGCCTTGGCGATCGCGTCCATTCCGAGCACGATGGGCTCGGGCTTTGCCGGCAGGCCATAGGCCTGCAGGACCGTCCCGAGCAGCGCCATATCGTGCGGCGACGATCCGACCACGCCGATCTTCACGCCCTTCAGGTCGGCAATGCCGCTTGCCGAAAGCCCGTGGGGAATGACGAACAGCCCTGCATCATGACGCAAGACCACGATGGACTGGCCGATCGGTGCATTGGCATCGCTGCGTGCCACGGCAAGGTCGACTGTTCCGGATGCAACGGCCTGCAGCGCCTCGGCATCCGATGCCATCGCGATCGCTTGCACGCGCACGTGGGGATGGTCGAGGTTGACCAGATGGACCAGAGCCGTCGCAAATTGGGCGCCAAAGCTCCCGGCTGGGCCGGTTGCGATCCGGACCATCAGGCGATTCTTCAGAACTGACACACCGTAGATCGCAGCGACAGCCAGCGCTGCCGCCACGATCAGTCCAATGATCCAGCCCCTATGCTTCACGGTGACGGGTTCAGCGAAAACCGGGCCCGCGGAAGCCGACGCCGACGCCGTGGAAGCCGACACCCACTCCGCCGCCGACACCGATCCAGTCGATGAACAGGGAGGTCTGGCCGCCCTTCGCCGGCAGCGTGCCGCTGATCACCTTGTAGTCGTAGACGAGATCACGCCCCTCGGATTTCGGGTTGCGGATCTCGATCACCGCCAGCGTGTTGTTGGCCTGCCCGGGCTCGAACACCGAGAGCGCCGCGTTCGGCGGGTCCTTGCTGAAATTGTCGGCGCCGGCCTTCGACGTCCATTCCTTCAGATAGTCCGCCATCGTGATGTGCCCGGCGAGGCGGACCGGGCGGTCGGCGAAGTAGACGGTCTGCTGGCCCACATTGACGAGCCGCACCGTTTTCGCCGCCGCGTCCACTTTCAGGTCTTCTGCAACCTGAACGAACATCAGCATCGGCTTTTCGGATGCGGACTGCGCCTGCGCCGGTCCGGGCGTCAACCAGCCAGCCAATCCGACGGCAGCTGCGGCGAAAAGGGCAAGGCGGACGCCTTACGTGAGGGACCGAAGTCCCGCGTTGGACACGTTCGTCATGGGTGAATCCTCGCTGAAGGGATGGGTCTGCTGGCACTGACTGGATGGCCCGGATGCAGGGCCAGGCCCAGCATCCGGAACGACCGTTTGCGACCACGCAGCATTCAGCGATGGTCAGACACCTGCCCGCTCAGCGGCACCAGATGACAGATCATTCAGTCGCCATCTGGGTGCCAATCCGTGCTTACTTCATATTGATGCCAAGCTTGGCCCGCTCATCCTTGAACACGACAGCCAGGCCCTCGATGATCTTCTTGTCGCGATTGGCCTTGCAGTAGACGATCAGCTCATGCTCGACGCCCTTGCCCCTCTTGATGTCGGCAAAGTGCTTCTTGGCGAGGCCGTTGTACCAGCCGCTGTACCAGGCAGACAGCATGTCGGCGTCTTCCTGGAACGTGTTGGCAAGCTGCGCGCAGGTCAGTTCCTGCACATTGAGGAAACCGTTCGCGTCCACGTAGGTCGACAGCTCGACCTGCGCCTGCGCGGTTGACATCGAGAAAGCAAGGCCGAGGACGGCGAGCGATGCGGTCAGCTTCATGGCAGTTTTCCTGATGTGGTACTCGATCCGCCCGCCGGGATGGCGGCGATCAACGATGAGGTTCGGGACAGGCTGGTGGGCGCGCCTCAGCGCGCGCACGCCTCGATGTACTTGAAGCGATCGAATAGGTCGAGGCCCTGGCTGAGGGCCTGTCGGCGGCAGTCGGCAAGCTTTTCAAGCCTTGAACCCAGCGCCCCGCCCCCGCTTGCCTGAGTGACCGCGGCCGGCGTGGCCGGCGCGGCCGGCGGCGTCGGTCCGTCAGCCGCCTTGGCCGCGGCAGCGCGCAGCTGGGCGATGTCGGCAGGCGACAGTTCGGGCCGGTCGATCGTCAGGGTGATCTTGCCAATCTTGCCGGTGAAGGCGAACGGCACCTGGTAGTCCTTGTCGTCGACGGGGGTCCCGGTGTCGGAGCCAACGTCGAGGTTTTCGTCCCAGGCGAGGATCAGCGGGATGGAGTGCGGCATCGTCTGCGTCGCGACAACCTGCCCGTCCACCTTGAGCGTGCCGGTGCCGCTGCGGCCAATGCCGCTCATGCTGCCGAAGGCCATCGTGCCCATGCCGAGCCCGTCATACTTGAAGTCGAACTCCAGCGTGTGCTTGCCGGGCGTCAGCGCCTGCTGGCCCTGCCACTTGATGTTCTTCAGGCCGACGAGGTTCCAGTTGAACACCGGCTTGCCCTTGAGCAGGTAGAAGCCGTAGCCCGCGAAACGACCGCCCTGGGTGATGAGCATGCCGTCGCCACCGTCGGCCGGAACCTCGATCTCGGCCTTGAACGTGTAGGACGCGTTGAGCACCGAGGGGGCGTCACCGTTCGGTGTACCCGTCAGCGGCAATGTCCAGGTGAAGGTGTTGCGGCCGGCCGTGATGCTCGGCCGCGGCGTCAACAGACGAGCCACCAGCGTGGCATCAAGCGGATAGACCTGGAATTTCTTCGCTTCCCCTTCGAAGATCGCCTGCATCTCCTTGACCTTGTCAGGGAATTGGGCGGCCAAATCCGTCGATTGCGTCCAGTCGCTGCGCAGGTCATAGAGCTCCCACGGGAACGTGGTCGGGTCGGAATTCTGTCCGCCCGCGACATCCCATGGCGACCGCATCACCTTGGTGCTGGCAATCCAGCCTTCATGGTAGATGGCGCGGTCAGCCATCATCTCGAAATACTGCGTCTTGCGCGCCGAGGCCGCAGCCTCGTTCGCCTTGTCGAACGTGTAGGTCATGCTGACGCCCTCGATCGGGCTCTGCTTGATGCCGTCAACAGTCTCGGGTTGGGCGATGCCGGCGGCCGCCAGGATGGTCGGCACCACGTCGATGACATGATGGAACTGGTTGCGGATCCCGCCCTTGTCCTTGATCACCTTCGGCCACGAGATGGCCGTCCCCTGTCGCGTCCCGCCGAAATGCGAGGCAACCTGCTTGGTCCAGGAGAAGGGCGTGCTGAACGCCCAGCTCCACGGAACCGCCATGTGGTTGTAGGTCTTGTCCGAGCCCCAGGCGTCGTAGAAGTACTTGAGCTGGTCTTCGACAGACACCTCGACGCCGTTGAACATGGCCACTTCGTTCGGCGTGCCGATCAGCGTGCCTTCGGCGCTCGAGCCGTTGTCGCCGCTGATGTAGATGATCAGCGTGTTGTCGAGCTTGCCCATGTCCTCGACCGCCTGGATGACGCGGCCGATCTCGTTGTCCGTGTACATCAGGTAGGCGGCATAGACCTCGACCTGCCGCTTGAACATCTTCTTCTCGTCGTCCGAGAGAGCGTCCCAGCGCTTCAGCAGGTCATCCGGCCAGGCTGTCATTTTGGCGTTCTGGGGGATGACGCCAAGCTTCTTCTGGTTGGCAAAGATCTGCTCGCGCAGGTCGTTCCAACCCTTGTCGAACAGCTTCAGCTTTTCCGCCCTGGCGATCCATTCCGGCGTCGGGTGATGCGGTGCATGGGTGCCGCCCGGCGCGTAATAAACGAAGAAGGGCTGGTCAGGCGTCAGCGTGTTGACCTGGTTCATGTAGCCGATGGCCTCGTCAGCCATCGCCGTGATCAGGTTGAAGCCGGGATTGCCCTGGAACGGGTAGATATAGGTGGTGTTGCGGGCCAGGTTGCCAGGCTGCCACTGGTTCGTGTCGCCGCCCATGAAGCCGTAGAAATACTCGAAGCCCATGCCCGTGGGCCACTGGTCGAACGGGCCGATCGCGGTGGCCTGGAAGGACGGCGTGTTGTGGTTCTTGCCGAACCACGAGGTCCGGTAGCCGTTATCCTTCATGATACGGCCGACCGTCGCCTTGTCCTTGGTGATGAAGCTGTCATAGCCGGGAAAGCCGGTCGCCTGCTCGGCGATCACACCAAAGCCCGACGAATGGTGGTTGCGTCCGGTGATCAGCGCGGCGCGCGTTGGCGAGCACAGCGCCGTCGAGTGGAAGTTGGTGTAGCGCAGTCCGCTATTGGCGATGCGATCCAGCGACGGTGTCGGAATGACGCCACCGAATGTCGACGGGGCGCCGAAGCCGACATCGTCCGTGATGATCAGCAGGACGTTCGGCGCGTCCTTCTGAGGCGCTATTCGCGCCGGCCAGAACGGCTTGGAATCCCGCGCCAGCGGGGCGATCACGCCACCGAAAGGCTGCGGCGGGGCCGGCAGTTGCTTGCCGTCAATCACCACCGTCGCGGCCGGGGATCCGGGAGGAGCTGCAGCCGTCTGGGCCTGCGCCTGATTGAGGAAAACGGTCCCAAAAAGGGCTGTCGTGAGAAAAAAGGCCCGCGCAAAACGCAACTTCCCGACCAATTTGACCGTCATCTGGACGCCCCCGTCGTTAATTTTCTAGCCCGCTCCATACAACCTACCTGCTAGTGTGAGCCCTCGCTGTCCTTTAAAGGACCAGACCATGACGGATCCGGTAACGGGAATGCAGCGCGCTGGGCCGTTTTCCGGCCTGGCCACATTGCTCGCCGAATATGCCGTGTCACCTGAAACAGTTGCCGAAGGAACAGGGATCGACGTCAGGGCCCTGACGCCCGACACGCAGTTGCCTATGCGGCAGGCGCTTGTGGTTCTGGAACGTGTCGCACAGCTGACCGGATGCCCGCATTTTGGCCTGCTTTTTGGCGCGCGCGCGGACACCGGCATCCTCGGCCTGCTCTATCGCCTCGCCAAAACGGCGCCGACGCTCAGGCACGCGCTACTCGACCACATTAACTGGCAGGTCGGCTATTCGACCTCGGCAGTGGTCTACCTCCGCAGCGTCGACGACGTTTTCATCTACGGCATAGGGGTCTACGACCGGTCCGCTCGTGCCAGTCGCCAGTTTTACGATCTGTGTGCCGCAATCGCTGCCAACTTCATCCGGGACCTCACCCAAAACGCAGTCCGGCCAACAGAAATCTGGTTCAGCCACAGCGAACCGGAGAACCTGCGCCCCTACCACAAGGCGCTGAATGTCCCGCTGCGCTTCGACCAAGCCCAGACATGCCTGATCTTGCCGCGTGAACAGTTGGATCTGCCGCTGCCGACCGCCGACCCGGTGCTCCGCGCGCACCTCCTGGCACAGATCGATGCCCGGCTTGGTATTTCATCGCAGGACATGTCGATCAGGGTGCGACGGATTGTCCGCCCGCAGTTGCTTGTCGGGGACCCGAGCATGATCGGCGCCGCCCGCGTGCTCGGCATGGACCCGCGGGTGCTGCGGCGTCGCCTCGCGGCCGAGGGCACCACCTTCGAAGCCCTGCGCGACGAGGTCCGCTTCGTCGTCGCCCGTGAATACCTGGCGCTCTCCGCCCTGACCATTGTGGAGATCAGCGACGCGCTGGCATTTGGCACCCATGCCGGTTTCTCGAGGGCCTTTCACCGCTGGAGCGGCAGGACACCCACGCAGTGGCGCGGTGAAAGCTGACCGCCACAGTGATAAAGGCACTGGCCGCGAGCATCCTGCAATGTGAGAGGGATGGCCTCGTTGCCGACAGGGGCAGGTCCCGGCCGTGGCCCTGACCGCGTGCTCGCCGCCCTCCCCTTGCAACACCACCCAACACTTGGGGCACAGAGTGGCCAGCGGCACCGCGAGATCAGCGCTTGTCATGGGCGGCACCAATTCCTACCGTTGCCGCGCGAGCGCAGTTGTCTCTGTGGAAGGTGATCCATGACTCGGACCCGATTGGTCGCGGCCTGTTTGATGACGTGCGCGCTGGCGGGATGCCAGACGACCGCTCCGCCCCCGGTTGCGTCCACCGGGAACCAGATGCTTCTCGATTCAGGCTTCGTCCAGAAAAAGCCCGCAACGGCCGCGCAGGTCGCAGGCCTGAACGGCTTGCCGCCGAACCAGATCGTCAAGCAGACGGTCCAGGGCAAGACAAACTATCTCTTCGCCGACCCTGCGGGCTGCAATTGCCTGCATGTCGGCGACGAGGATGCCATGCAAAACGTCATGATGCAGATGAACCAGCAGATGCCCGGACAGTCCAATCCGGCGATCCCGAACATCGGCCCCGACGCCATTGGAGACCTGGGCGGCTGGTCGTCGATGTAGCGCCCCCTGCCCCGGTCCCTGCGTTGAAAAACCTGGAGACGATTCAGGACCTCGAAAAGCGGTAGCCGGGACTGGTCCACCTGCAGCAAATCCCAGCACAGCCGCAGCGCGGTTCGACGGAGAGCTGCACCGGGTCGCAGCGGTGCCAAACCGGCAGCCGACACCCGTGCGGCCGCCTTGCGACCGGGCAAGAGACGAGACGCCAGCGGCACAGGCATGATCCTCGGCGTCACCTCGCCCGCGGCTTGCGGCAGCGCGGTATGAGAGCCCGATGTGCGGTGCTCCCATGCCACAGGTGCGCCACAGCAGAGCAGCCTGATCCCGATTTGACCCAAATTGACCCAAAATCCTCTGGCACGGATCTGGCGCAACGATCTCCGAAGACGGTGTATGTGTCGCGAAATGAGCCGACCGCATCACCAACGACAGGAGATGAGCGTGAGCACCAGTGGTGTCGGCAATCAACCCGTTCTCGTCGATCTGCTCCGGAAGGGCGCGGTGAACCTCGACCGCTTTCGGCGCGACACATGCGGGAATTTCAGCATCATCTTCGCCCTCTCATTGGTTCCGGTGACCATTGCGGGCGGCGGCATGCTCGATTTCGCCCGCGTGAACAAGTCCCGCACGGTCCTTGCCAGCGTTGCCGACGCGGCGGTGCTGGCGGGTGTGAACGACCAGGTCGTTTCGGCGGCTAAGCCATGGTCAGAGCAGGAACCGGCCAGCCTGAAGGCCATAAAAGATGCGTTCAAGCAGTTCTTAGAGAGCAAAAAGGACAATTCCCTGACGCTTGTGGACGACAGCTACACGGTGACGATCAACAACAACGTCGTCACGGCTAAAATCTGTTATGCAGCGAAACAGTCAAACAGCCTGCTGCAGTTTGCTGGAATGACGAACAATACATTCAGTGGCTGCGCCACGGCCTCATCGGCTCAGCCAACCTATTTTTCGATCAATTTCCTGGTTGATGCGTCGGGCTCGATGGGCATCGGCGCGACAGCGGCTGACCAGACCCTGATGAACCAGAAGCTGGGCTGCGCCTTCGCCTGCCACTCCACGGACGCACTCGCCCCCTGCCCGCAGCCCACGACGAGTTGCGCCAAGGCCATCGGCGTCAAGACCCGCTTCGACGTGGTGCGGTCGGCGATAGCAACCGTCCTCAATGAGGCCAAGTCGATGCAGACGCTGACCGACCAGTTCAGCTTCTCGGTGCACAAGTTCAGCAACACGCTGACCGAGGTAGCTGAGATTTCGAAGGATGCGACCGCGGTGGCGACCAAGGTGACGGCCATGTCCCCCGACGCCAAGGGCGCCGGCACCAACCTGCGCGCTGCTCTCGCCTCCATGGCGTCGAAAATCACCGTCGGCGACGGCAAGTCACCCGACAGCCGCAAGGCGTTCCTCCTGATCCTCACCGATGGGGTCGAGGGCAACGTCAACGAATACGAGCAGAACGGTGCGAAAGGGTGGCGCACCTACGGCAGCTGGAGCCCCGATCCCAATCTCACGGTCTCCAATCCTGGCTTCTACTCCGGCGCCGAGCGGTCCCAGGCCGTCGACCCGACCATGTGCAACGCCATGAAGGCCAAGGGCGTGACCGTCCTGACCCTGCACACGGAGTACCTCACGCCGGTCGGCAGCAGTGACTACCGCTTCCAGCAGATCCAGTCCCAGCTGAAGCCGGTGATTGCCACAAGGCTCCGGGACTGCGCCTCCACGGCCGACTTTGCCTTCAACGCGTCTTCGCCGGAAGAGATCA
>JBMOJG010000073.1:0-8825 GCA_049316925.1 Alsobacter sp.
TCGAGGCCAAGGCGCTGCGCAAGCTCAAGCACCCGAGCCGGTCACGCAAGCTGCGGAGCTTCCTGGATAACTGAGACGGATATCGGTTGAGGACGATGGCCGGCGGGGCAGCCGCGCCGGTGGTGTGGCGAGGCAGCGGGAGATCGGCCCGCTATCCGGTCAGCAGGCGCAGTACCCTCCCCCCTACGCCGCCTCGACAATCCGGATATCCCGCACCGCGCCGTCGCCGAGCGCGGCAAGAGCCTCCTGGTAGGCGGGGCTGCCATGGGCCGCACGGGCCTGCTCGACGCTGTCGAACGCGATGACGACCGTGCGCTGCATCAGCCCGGCCTCGTAGACATGCGCCGGCATGCCGCGCACCACGAACGTCCCGCCCGCGGCGGCGATGGCCGGGCCGGCAAGCTTGGCATAGGCGGCGAGTGCATCCGGATTGCTGATCGACCGGTAGGTGCCGACCCAATAGGCCTTCTTCATCGCGATTCTCCCTCACTGGCTGGCGGCCAGATTAGGCCGGACCGCGCGCCATGTCGCGTCGCACGGTTGCGCGGCCGGCGCGCCGATGCCCGGAGGCATCCGGCGGTAGCCCGTTGAAATCGCGCGGGCAGGATGACTAAATGCGACGAAAAAGGAGGCCCGGAATGCGTGGTCTGTGGGTATGCGCCCTTGCGGTGGGCGTGTGGGCCGGCGCCGCGCGCGCCGACGGCCCCTTGCCGTCGATCATCACGCCCCGTGACCAGCAGCGCCTCGCGGCCTTCGACCAGACCCGCCAGGCGGCGCTCGCGGCGGCGCGGGAGGGTGGCTCAAGGCCGGATGTCGCGGTGCTGGAGACGGTGCTGGGCGGCCAGGAGCGGCCGTTCGGCGACGGCTTCGACCTGTCTGGTGACTGGCGCTGCCGCGTCCTGAAGCTCGGGCGGGAGGTCCCGCTCGTGGTTTATGGCTGGTTCAGGTGCCGGGTCACCGACGACAGCTCAGGATGGCGCCTCGTGAAGACCAGCGGATCACAGCGGACGTCCGGCCGGTTCTACACCCTCGGCGACACCCGCCTCGTCTATCTGGGAGCCATGCACCTTGGGCCCGAAACGATCCGGCAATATGGCGCCGATCGCCAGCGCGACCAGGTGGCGATCGCGGTGCGTCCGGACGCAGACCGGGTGCGCCTCGAGTTCCCTTCGCCCGAATACGACTCGATGTTCGATATTCTCGACATGCGCCGCTAAAGGATCCACGGCGGTCACGCCGGACCGGGGAGCCATGGACTGCCATGTCCACGACGGAACCGGGGCAGGGATGTCGACGCCCGACCGGTCCTGCCATCGGCGGTCGCGAAGATGAGGCCACGGCACCACTGCACCGTGCCGCCGCGGGCATGGCCGACCAGATTGGCGAGTGCGCTGGTGCCGATCGCCACATGGGCCGAGCTGGCCCCGGCTCCATAGACCAGCAGCGGGACCGCCAGCACCGACCCACCCCCGCCCACGAGGGCAAGGATGAAGCCGACAAGCGCGCCCGACAGGCTGGAGAGGAGATCCGTCATCGCCGGTGCCCGGTCAATGGGCCGGCGCAGCGGCGCGGCGGTTCCACGGCGCCAGCGCCAGCAGGCGCGCCATGCCGCAGAAGCCCGTCACACCCGCGACGATCAGGCCGGCACCGACCAGTCCCGACACGACATGGAACCCGGGATGCACCAGCATGCCGAGCGCGTAACCCGCGACGACAAGCGAGCCGGCTCCGATCTGCACCTGCCGCATGATCTCGATCGGCTGGCGCGGGTCCTTGCGGGTCGGCTGCCCGGCATCGCGCCACGCCTCGATCCCGCCTTCGAGGATATACGCCGTCGCACCCGGGACTGTGGCGGCCAGCCGTGCCGCATTCGCCATCGTCCGGTTGCCGCTGCGGCAATAGAAGATCACCGCGCCTTCGTCCTTCGGCGGCTTCGCCTCGATGCCCGACAGCGCGTGATGGCGTGCGCCCGGAATGCTCTCGCGGCGGACTTCGTCCATCTCGCGGATATCCACCAGCACGGCGCCCTGCTTCATCAGGGCCTGGGCTTCGGCGGGAGACAGATGGGTGATCGACATGGCGCGGTCCTTTCGGGATGGCCTGGGTCTCAGGCCTTTCGGCAATAGAGCCGGTAGAGTTCGGCCATCAGGTCGCGGATGCGGCCGTCGGCGATGCGATACCAGAGCGTTTGTTTGTCACGCCGGAAGGCCAGCAGCCCCTCGTCCCGCATCCTGGCGAGATGCTGGGACAGGGCCGACTGGCTGATCCCGACACGGGCCACCAGCGTGCCGACGGTCGCCTCGCCCTCCATCAGCAGGCAGAGGACCTGCAGCCGTCGCGCATTGCCGATGGCGCGCAGAACGTCCGCAACCTCCCGGGCGTTGGCCTCGAAGTCGGCAGTGTCGAGCAGGGAAGCAGGAGCATTCATCAGCATTCTCTAAATCAGTGATTGTTTAATTAGATAATCCTGATATGAGTGTCAACATCGTTGTTGAAAGGATCGACCGATGCCCGACCGGACCCAGCCCCAACCGCTGATCCACGCCTTTTTCGACGAGGCGACCAACACGGTGAGCTATCTGGTGGCCGACCCCGCGACGCGGGACGCCGCCGTCATCGACCCGGTGCTCGACTATGATCCCAACGCCGGCGAGGTCGACACGCGCTCGGTGGAGGCGATCCTCGCCAGGGCCAGCGCGGACGGCCTGCGCATCGTCTGGACGCTGGAGACCCACGCCCATGCCGATCATCTCTCCGGCTCGCCCTACATCAAGGCGAAGACCGGCGCGCGGATCGGCATCGGCGAGCATATCCGGGATGTCCAGCGCATCTTCCGGCCCGTCTTCAACGCGACCGATCTCAGGACCGACGGCAGCGATTTCGACCATTTGTTCGTCGACGGCGAGCGGTTTGCCATCGGCGGGCTGTCAGCCGACGTGCTGTACACGCCCGGCCATACGCCCGCCGACATCGTCTACCGCATCGGCGACGTCGCCTTTGTCGGTGACACGCTGTTCATGCCCGACTACGGCACGGCGCGGGCCGATTTCCCCGGCGGCGATGCGCGCACGCTGTACCGTTCCATCCAGCGCGTGCTCGCCCTGCCCTCTGAGACCCGGCTGTTCATGTGCCACGACTACAAGGCGCCCGGGCGCGATCACTTCGCCTGGGAGACGACTGTCGCCGCGCAGCGCGCGCGGAACGTGCATGTCCGGGAAGGCATCGCCGAGGCCGCCTTCGTCACCATGCGCGAGGCCCGCGACGCCACGCTGGCCGTGCCGCGTCTGCTGCTGCCCGCGATCCAGCTCAACATCCGCGCCGGCCGTTTCCCGGAGGCCGAAGCCAACGGCGTGCACTATCTCCGCATCCCCGTGACGGCGAAGGGCGACGGCGCCACGCTGGCCATCGCGGCACGCTGACCTCCGGCGGCGCCTGCAGACCTATGGCGATCGAGCGCCCTCTGTCCCCACTCGGGAAGCGCGACCGGCGCGGTCCTTCGCCGGAGACCTCGAAGCGCGGACGGTTCGGCTGCAGCGCCGGTGAGGTCCCGTGACCGACAAGGCCCGTGATATCGATCCTTCACCTCGAAAAACGGATGGACATGATGCATCGGGACAAAGGCCGTTCGCCCCAGTCCTGCGGGTACCGCTCTGCCCACGGCTGACAACCTGTTCAACACAGCCCCACCGTGAGATACGGGTGGTGTATGCACCAGCATGCGCACACCCCAAGGCAGGCTAGATGCCAACCCGCTCCACGCTTTCACAGATTCCGCGTGGCATCTGGGCGCTCGGCTTCGTGTCGCTGCTGATGGATGTCTCCTCGGAGATGATCCACGCCTTGCTGCCGGTCTATCTCGTCACCGTCATGGGGGCGTCGATGGTGACGGTCGGCGTCATCGAGGGCGCCGCGGAGGCAACCGCCTCCATCGTCAAGATTTTCTCGGGCGCGCTGTCGGACTGGCTGGGCAGGCGCAAGCTGCTCGCCGCCATCGGCTACGGGCTGGCGGCCTTCACCAAGCCGGTGTTTCCGCTTGCCGCGTCGGTCGGCTGGCTGGTCGCGGCCCGGCTCGTCGACCGGGTCGGCAAGGGTATCCGCGGCGCCCCGCGCGACGCGCTGGTCGCCGATATCGCGCCGCCCCACCTGCGCGGCGCCAGCTTCGGGCTGCGCCAGTCGCTCGACACGATCGGGGCCTTCCTCGGCCCGCTTCTGGCCATCGGCCTGATGTGGCTGACGGCCAGCAATTTTCAGGCGGTATTCTGGGTCGCCGTCATCCCGGCCTTTATGGCGCTCGCCCTGCTGCTGTTCGCCGTGCGCGAGCCGGATCGGCCCGCGGGCCTGCGCAAGGTCGGCTTTCCGCTGAGCCTGCCCGAACTGCGCCGGCTCGGCACGCCCTACTGGCTGGTGGTGGCCGTCGCGACGGTGTTCACGCTGGCGCGCTTCAGCGAGGCCTTTCTGGTGCTGCGCGCCCAGGGCCTGGGCCTGCCGCTGCTGCTCGTGCCCATGGTGCTGGTGGTGATGAACGTCGTCTACGCCCTCGCCGCCTATCCGGCCGGTGTGCTGTCCGACCGATACAACCGACTGACGGTGCTGCTGGTCGGGCTGGTGCTGCTGGTGGCGGCCGACCTGGTTCTGGCCTTCGCCCCGGGGCTGCCGGGCGTGGCGATGGGCGTGGCCCTGTGGGGCCTGCACATGGGGATGACGCAGGGCTTGCTCGCCACCCTGGTCGCCGATACCGCCCCGCCCGAGCTGCGCGGCACGGCCTACGGTATGTTCAACCTGCTCGGCGGCCTGGCGCTGCTGGCCGCCAGCGTGGTGGCGGGCGCACTGTGGGACGGCTTCGGCCCGCAGGCCACCTTCCTCGCCGGGGCGGGCTTCACGGCCCTCGCCCTGCTGGGCCTCGGCCTCGTCCGCTGGCGCGTGCCGGGGCTGGGCGGAGCGGGCGGAGTTTGAGAACTGCAGGAGACAGGGTGGCTCCGGAGCCCTGGCGACCAGCCGGAAGGCCGAGCCCTCAAGCCCGCCAACCTGCACCTGCCCTCATCAACCGGATCGGTCGTGGTCTCTGCCAGTCAGCCCGCTGTCTGCTCCGTCGGGCCGGCGAGATCGCTGAAATTCGTGATCGCCACATCGGCATCGGGAAACCGCGCCGTGATTTCCAGCCTGCCCCCGAGGGCTTCCACATAGCGGCGAAGATTGCTCACATACATGTCGGTGCGTCGCTCCATCTTGGCGACGGCGGGCTGCCCGACCTGCAGGGTCGCGGCAAGCTCCTCCTGTGACGTCTGGCGCGCCTGGCGAAGCTCGTGCAGGGCCATGTCGCGGAGCATAAGCCGTGTCGCGTCGGCGTTCCGCGCCTGGCGCTCCGCCGGCAGGGTGGAGCGCAGGTCCTTGAACGAGCGATGTCCGGTCATGGGATCAAGCCCTCCTTCTTGAATTCAGCGATGTACGTCTCGTACAGGCTGTCTGCGATCGGCACTGTCCGCTCATAAAAGCGGTCGTCGCCCGTCTCGGTGCCCCCGATCAGAAGGATGGCCGTCCGTCTCGGATCGAAGGCGTAGAAGATGCGGTACGGTTCACCGCCGCGTGCTCGTAAAGAAGCCGCAAATGCGCCCCCAGTCTAAGTGGGAAAGGCCGCGATAGTCTCATCCACAAGGGTAGGATGCAAAGGCAGCGCGAGAGAGAGGCGGCCCAAAGGTTCGGTAGCCCTGCCCTATGAATCAGCTACGATCTAGCGTATTTCCACGTTGCGACCGGATGTAACGTAGTTTACCTGATGAACAGGAAAGAGTGGAAGCGGCAATCACAGCAGCATGCAACCGCTGCGCGAGCGCTATTTGATCAACGGCAATATAGTGTAGCCTACCACGTCGCGGGATTAGCGGTCGAGTGCGCCTTAAAGGCGAAAATTGCCGCTTCGTTCAAGTCTGGAACTTGGCCAGACAGGCAATTCGTTAACAACATTCACGTCCACGACCTAGATATGCTTGTAAAATATGCTGATCTCAAAGCAGAATTGTTGAAGGCGGAGAAGGCTAGCAATGCATTCAAGGCGTATTGGAACGTCATTAAGGGGTGGACGGTTGAATCGCGCTATAAGTCGTGGACACAAGCTGAAGCGCGGGACATGGTTGAGGCGGCCTGCAAGAGAGGAAGTGGTGTGCTCGCGTGGATAAGACGGAACTCCTAGAATCCGATGTCGGCGATGGCGCGCGCTTCATTCAGGAGATTGCGGCGGGCGGCCTCCCTGTATCTGCGGCAATGTGGATTAGGAGTGGAGGTAGCTGGCAACTCTATATCGCATCCCCCAATGTCGAGAAGCACGGCCCAATCTCCGTATACAAATTTTTGGATGCAACGTTAGACAACATGGCGTCTCAGCTTTCGACGGATGATATCGTTGTAGCCAATACGACGAATCACTTTGTGAATTCTATCTCAGCTGGACTTAGTGTCTCCGAAGGTATCGTGCGGATTGTGAATTGTACGTTTAGTGGAACGCCCGTTGATGAGGCTATAGTTTATCAAGTAAGGCGTAACGTGAAACCGTCACCAACCCCTCCCAAGGTGGCGAGGAGGGTGCGGAAAAGGGTGCAAGCCTAAGGCTTCTTTCGGACGAGCCATTTCTGGAAGCGACGTTTTTCCTGCTTAAGTGTGATCGGCTTTCGCGCGCATTGTATGATTCAAGCCAAGAGCGGTGTGTCGGTTGGAGCGGAACGTGAGTTCGTTGATGTACCGCTGGAGATCGTTCTCGGCGAAATGCCGATAAACTCTCTTCATGCCACGCTTGAAGACATACGACAGACCATCAATTGAATTTGTCGTCACATCGTCGTAAGCATATTGCTTGGCACTTTGATTGACCATGTAGTGGGCGTCGTAATCGATCCCAACTTGGTTATACACGCGGCTATCGTCAGTTTTTAGGGTAGAATTACGATCCACGTTGGCAACGGGGATCGCTCGGATGTTGCTAGCCGTGGTCCGCTAACGGTGAAATAGGCATTTTTTCCTTGACATTCAGCCCCACCTGTGAGAGCGTCCACCCCGTCCCGCACCAGCAGGGTATCCCGCAAGGGACACCCCGCGGGGCTCCGGTTCCGTCAGGCCGGGGTGGTGCGGGGGCGGTGGCCGCGTGGTGGGGCGTGACGATCCCGGCCTTGCGGTAACGGCCCGGATGGTCAGGCCCGGCGCTTCATGCGCAGCGCCTGGCACGGGCAAGCGTTGCCATCGTGTGGGACCGCGGGGCCGGAGACGGCCTCGGGAGCCCGACCTGCCCGTTCCCGATCCCGACCCGGGGTCGCGAACGCCCCGCGGTCCCGCCTCCCGGCGACCCGCAAAACCCCGCGCCTCAGGGCGGCGGGGATGTCGGCGCGTCCGGTGCGGTATCGCGGCCGGCGCACGGGCGGTGCCGCCGCCCACAACAGCCCGTGCATCGTCCCCATCCCCTGCATGATCCCCGCCCCTTCCCCTCCGGACAGCCCACCGGGGTCCCCTCCCCGGCCAAAATGCCCTATGAGGGCAAGGCGGCCGCCGTGGCCGCGCGGGTGTCCGGCATGGCCTCCTCCTGGCGCGACTTCTTCGACGGCGATCATGCGATCTACGTCAATGACCGGCACCGGCTGCTGCACGACCGGATCGTCACCCGCGACATCGCCGCGCTGGTGCGCGAGCTCGCGCCCGGCACGCCGGCGGTGCTTGATTTCGGCTGCGGCGCGGCCAGCGAGGCGGTCGTGCTGGCCGCCGTCTGCGGCCGGCTGGTGCTGTCCGACGCCGCGCCTGCCGTGCTCGCCCGGGTCCGCGCCCGCTTCGACGGTCACAAGGTCATCACCGTCGCTGCGCCCGACGATGTCCGCGCCCTGCCGGCCGGCAGCCTCGACGTGGTCGTCGTCAACTCGCTGCTGCAATACCTGTCGCGCACCGAGCTGCAGGACTGGCTCGACACCTTCCGGCTGCTGCTGCGCCCCGGCGGCCGGCTGGTGCTGGGCGACGTCGTGCCGCCCGACATCGGCCCCCTCACCGATGCGGCGGCGCTGCTGCGCTTCGGCTTCGAGGGCGGGTTCCTCGTCGCCGCCTGCGTCGGGCTGGTCCGCACCGCCCTGTCGGACTATCGCAAGCTGCGCCGCGACCTCGGCCTTTCCGCCTACGCGGAGGCCGACATCCTCGCGATGATGGAGGCGGCCGGCTTCGCCGCCACCCGCCACCGGCCGAACATCGGCCACAACCAGGCCCGCATGACCCTCATCGGAACCCGCGAGCCGGAGTGAGGCTGGCCCGCCGCGGCAATCAGGCTGGCCGAAAAATCGCCCTCAGGGCTGCCGGCCCGCCTGCGGATCGAACGTCCACCAGCGGTTGGCGGCAAAGCTCCACAACATCACCAGCAGCGTCGTCAGAACCTGCGCCGGCAGGTAGGGCAGGCCGAGACTCCCGGTCAGGCCCGCCATGGCGAGCCCGGTGAGGCCGAACCCCACGGCCGCCACCACGGCGAAGCGCCAGCCGGCCTCCGCATGCGGCCGGTCGCTGGCAAACGCATAGCGGCGGTTGAGCCCATAGGAGACGATCCCGCCCAGCAGGTAACCGGCCAGCGTCGCCGGCACCGGCGCGGCGCCCGCCAGCTCGACGAGGCCCACCAGCGTGCCGTAATGCACCACCGCCGCCGCCACGCCGACCAGCGCGAAGGCGGAGACCTGGCGGTGCAGGCGGGGGGGATCGGGCGAAGTCATGCGGGCTTGTCCCCTGCGACGAGGGCCCGGGTCAACCACCCGGGCCTCCCTCCCCTTCCCTCCCTGCCGATTCTCGTCTAAGGACACCCGACTTTCGGCGGGAAG
>JBMOJG010000074.1:0-8797 GCA_049316925.1 Alsobacter sp.
CCCGGCGAGGCCTTCGGGCTGGTCGGCGAGAGCGGCTGCGGCAAGTCCACGGTGGCGCTCGCGGCCATGCGCTACCTGCCGCGCGGCATGACCGTGGAGGCCGGCCGGATCCTGTTCGAGGGCCAGAACCTGGCGACTCTCGGCGACGACGCCCTGCGGTCCCTACGCGGCAGCCGGGTCGCGATGGTCTACCAGGACCCGATGTCGAGCCTGAACCCGGTGGTGACAATCGGCCGCCAGCTCGTCGAGGTGCTGCTGGTGCATGGCGAGCGGGACGAGGGCCGTGCCCGCGACCGCGCCGTGGCGATGCTGCGCGAGGTGCGCCTGCCCGATCCCGAGCGCATGCTGGGCCGCTACCCGCACGAGCTGTCGGGCGGCCAGCAGCAACGTGTCGTCATCGCCATGGCGCTGATGGCCGAGCCTGCCCTGCTGATCATGGACGAGCCGACGACCGGGCTCGACGTCACCATCGAGGCGGCCATCCTCGATCTCGTCCGCGACCTGCGCGCCCGCTTCGGCACTGCGATCCTGTTCATCAGCCACAATCTTGGCACCGTGGCGCGGGTCTGCGACCGCATCGGTGTGCTCTATGCCGGCCGCATGGTCGAGACCGGCGCGATCCGCGACGTCTTCGGCGCACCGGCCCACCCCTATACGCGCGGCCTGCTGGCGGCACTGCCGCGGCTCGAGGCGGGCCGCCACGGCAGCCGGTTGCAGCCGGTCACCGGCACGCTGGTGGCGGCCGACCGGGCAAGGCCCGGCTGTGCCTTCGCGCCGCGCTGCAGCTTTGCGTTGCCGTCCCTGTGCAGCACCGCGCCTGTCCCTCTCGTCGCGGCCGCCACCGGCCAGTCGGTCCGCTGCGTCCGCCTCGATGTCGTGGCGGCGACGGCGGAGCAGCCGGACACGGCGATGCGCGCGGCAGAGATCCGCGATGCGCCGGTGCGCCTCAGCGTCACCGGCCTGTCGAAGCGCTATCCGGTTGGCGGCGGCCTGTCAGGCACGCCGCGCGCCACGGTCCATGCGCTCACCGACGTGACGCTGGAGGCGCGCGCCCGGCGCACGCTCGCCATCGTCGGCGAATCCGGCAGCGGCAAGTCGACGCTCGCCAAGGTGCTGGCCGGCCTCACCGAGGGCTCCGGCGGCACGGCCATGCTGGACGGTGTCGATCTCGCCGCCGTGCCGGTCGATGCGCGCGAGACGGCAGTCAAGCGCCGCATCCAGATGGTGTTCCAGAACCCGGATTCGACGCTGAACCCGAGCCACAGCGTCGCCCATTCGGTGATGCGGCCGCTTCGCCTGCTGCGCGGCCTGTCGCGGGCGGCGGCCCGGACCGAGGCCGCCAAGCTGCTGGAGCGCGTGCGCCTGCCCATCGAAATGCTGGGCCGCATGCCGCACCAGCTCTCCGGCGGCCAGCGCCAGCGCGTCGCACTGGCGCGCGCCTTTGCGGGCGAACCCGACCTCGTCATCGCCGACGAGCCCGTCTCCGCCCTCGACGTCTCGGTCCAGGCCGCGATCGTCAACCTGCTGGCCGACCTGCAGGTCGAATCCGGCATCGCCCTGGTGCTGATCTCGCACGACCTCGCTCTCGTCCGGCACATGGCCGACAGCGTCGCGGTCATGTATCTCGGCCGTATCGTCGAGTACGGGCCGGCCGACCGTGTGTTCGCACCGCCCTTCCACCCCTACACGGCGGCATTGCTCGCGGCGGTGCCGCGGCCCGATCCCGACGCGCCCGAGCCGGCGATCCTGCTCGGCGGCACCATGCCGAGCCCGCTCGTCGTTCCGCCGGGTTGTGCCTTTGCCAGCCGCTGCCCGCGCCGCATTGACGGCCTGTGCGACACGACCCCGCCGCCGGTCCGCACCTTCGACCAGGGCCACCGCATCGCCTGCCATCTCGAGCCCGCCGCCATGCCGACGCCGGCGGGCTGACGGCGCGGACCGGCATCGCGCCTCGTCAGCCGGCCGCGGTCGACTTCGCCCACCGGGCCGCCGGTGCCAGCAGCAGGTCGGCCAGCGACCCGAACCCTGCGTTCTTGCCGTCAAGCCCGTCCACCGCGGCCTCGATTGCGTCGCAGCGTGCCCGCCCCAGTACCGGCCGGGCAAGATCGCGGAACTTGTCGCGCATCTCCTGCGGGTCCAGCGGGTTCTCGGGATTGCCGCGCGCCACGCAGGGCTTCGAGGCCAGTCGTCGCCCGTCGGTGAGTGTCACCCGCACCTGCGCCCAGCGCTGCGCCGGGAACAGCCGCGAATAGGCAGCCTCTTCGCGCAGCACCATCCCGTCGGCGAGCGCCAGCACGCGCGGATCCCGCAGCCCGCGGCCGGTGATCTCCCGCGCGCCGACGCGGCCATGCACCAGCAGCGCCGCCACCGGAAACGGCAGGCTGTACTGCGCCTCGTCGGTCGAGGCGGGCGCGCGCGACACCAGCGACACCGCCTCGCGGAAGCTGCGCACCTCGATGCGGCGGATCGCCTCCGGCGCGAAGGCGCGGCGCTGCTGCAGCTCGCGCGCCGCTTCCATCGCCGGCTGGGCCCAGCGGCACACCGGGAATGGCTTGACGTACTGCTCAAGGATCCGCCAGCGGCTGCCGAGATCGGCCCAGGAGCTGGCCACGGGCGCATCCTCGATGGTCACCGCCGGCGCGCCCGTATAGCCCTCGGCGGCGAGCAGCGCCGCGGTGACGCCCGCATAGGCGCCCCAGGCCGAGCCATCCTTGACCATGGTGGGAAACATCACGCAGCGCATCATCTGGCTGCGCGGCCCGTGGTACTCGGCGGCGCCGAGCGCGTGTCGCGTCTTCTCCGGCGAAAGCCGGAGCTGACGCGCCGCCAGTGCCGCGGCCGCGACGCAGCCCCATGCGCCGGACGTGTGATAATCGGGCGCCGTGGCGTGCAGCACGATGCCGGCCCGCGTGCCGATCTCGTAGCCGAGCACGAAGGCCGTCAGAAAATCGCGGCCATCGCGGATCTTGCCGATCTCGTGCAAGGCGAGCAGCACCGGCAGCACCGTCACGCCGATATGGCCTTTGGTCAGCACATGCCCGTCATGGGCATCGAAGGCGTCGATGGTGGCTGCCCCGGCAAACGCCGCGGCCGCCGGCGACGCTGTCCGGCCATCGAACAGCATGCGCACCGGTTCGCCGGGCGCCACCATCCGGGTGGCGGCATGGCGGGCGACGATGCGGGCGACATCGGTGCGCGAGCCCGCTGCCGCAACCCCGATCAGGTCCAGCAGCAGCCGCTTGGCGCAGGCCACCACCTCCTCGGGCAGGTCTGTGAAGCGCAGCCGGCGCAGCGCGTGCTCCAGCGGCGCGTTCGGCTCCGGCGTCCACCGGTCGGCGCGGGGCGGCCGCCACGGCCGTGCCGCGGGGCGGGGCGGGGTTCCGGCGTCGCCGGCTCCCCGGCGTGATCGCGGTGTGTCCATGGCGGCCTCCTCCGGCAGGCCCTGCCGGACGACACCGCCCGGTCAAGGCGTTCCCAGTGAATCCCGTTCGCTCCGGTCTGTCGAGCGCCCTCAGGCGGCCAGCGCGACGTCCCGCAACCTGGCGCGCGGAAGGTGCAGCAGCGCCGCCGCCTTGCCCTTGATGTCGCCCTCGCGATGGCCATCCGTCGACAGCACCAGCACGCGGTCGGCGCCGGCCGCCAGCCTGGCATCGCCGCCCGGCGTGCCGGCCACGGCCCCGTCGATCACGATCAGGGTGAAATGCCGGGCCATGCCGTCGAACCGCACCTGAGCGTGGTCCGGCAGCCGTGTCCGGGGTCCGGTGTCGACCGGCATGAAGAACAGGCCGCGGTCCCAGCGCCCGTCCAGCGCATGCACCGGCCGCAACCGGCTCCCGGCCTTGAGCAGGCCGGGCGCGGCGCCAAGCCCGAACGTCATCGACAGGGTCGGGCTGCCACGATTGGCGTCGATCAACAGCACGCGGCCGCCAAGGGCAGTGGCCGAGCGCGCCAGCTCGAGCGCGAAGGGCGTCTTGCCGACACGTGGCAGCAACGACGTGACCAGCACGGTCGCCGGCCCGTCTGCCGGCCCGGTTGCGAGCAGGTCGGCCACAAGCTCGGCCACGGCGTCGCGGCCTTCGGGAGTGGCTGCCGATGCGTCGACAGGATCGGCGTCCGCAGCCGTCCAGCGCGCCGGGGCGGCCGCAGGCGTCCGCCGGACTTTCTGCGCTGGCGGTAAGGAGGGAGAAGCCGGCTGCGGCGCGACGACCACGGGAGTGTCCATCAGGACCTGCGGCTCGGATACGGCCTCTTCGGTCCCCTGCCTGTCGGTCCCCTGCCTGTCCGTCTCCTCCGGAGCCGGCGCCTCGAGCGGCGGCTCAACCCGCAGGGTGGCAGGATTGCGCGGCCTTTCCGCCTTGCGCCCGGTGTTGCCGCGCCACAGCAGCAGGCAGCCGGTCAGCAGGCCGAAGCCGAACCCGGTCAGCGCTCCGGCGGACACGCAGGTTGTCAGGCGCGGACTGCCGGTGGCCTGGCCGGCCGACGCGACCGTCACCACCCGCGGCAGCATCAGGTCGGAGGCGTCCTCGGTGCTGCGCTCCCGCACGGCCCTGTCAAAGGCCGCCCGGTGCGTTTCGACCTCGGTCTCCAGCGAGCGCAGCCGGACGGGGCCCGGATCGGTGGATTTCTGCACGGTCTCGGCTCGGCGCGTCAGCGCGTCTTCGGTGGCCTGCGACGATGCCAGCTCGGCGCGCGCTGCCTCCACCGAGCGCCGCACCTCCTGGTCGAGCCCGCGACGGGCTTCGCGCAGCTGCTGCTGTGCCTCCAGCATCAGCGGATGCCGGGGTCCCAGCGTCTGCCGGTAGCCGGCCTCCACACGGGCCAGCTCGGCGACCTGCGCCCGCATCCGGTCAAGCACCGGCGAGCGCGGTCCGTCGGGGTCAGTGTCGCGCCCGGGCGACGCCGACGCCAGCCGCTGCGCCACGTCCAGCCGGTGGCGGGCTTCCGCAGTGGCCGCTCGGGCCTGGACGAGCTCGGCGCGCGGGTCGCCGGCGAGGCCGGTCTGGGCGCGCGCCGTGGCCAGCTTTGCCTCGGCGTCCAGCAGGCGGGTCTGCAGCGTCTGCAGGCGCAGCGCCTCGCGCTGGGCGGCCTGCCGGACGGCTTCGGAGCGGGCCTCGGCCCGGTCCGCGGCGGCGGCCTGGACCACGCCATTGGCCAGCGCCGCGGCCCGGTCGGGGTCGGAGGCGGAGACCGCTACGTCCACGGAATCATTCCCTGGCGCGGCCGTCACCGTCACCAGACTGGCGAGGGCGCGCGCTGCAGCGGCCGCACGGGCTTCGCCGACTGGCGCCCCGGCGAGGCCGACCATGCCGGCCAGCGTATCGAGCCGTGACCCTGCCGCCGTCAGGGCCGGCAGATCGTCGACGAGTTTCTGGGCCGCGATGACGCGCAGCAGGACGGGTGTCGAGGTAGCCTGGCGGATCTGCGCCTCGACCTGCTGGGCGGTCGGGACAACGCCGTCCCGCATCTCGACCGACAGCGACGCGACGGCGGTGTAGCTGCGCGGCACAAACGTGTAGGCGCCAAAGCCCGCGCCGACGCCGAGCAGGGCGCCGAGCAGGCCGAGGCGCGGCAGCAGACCGACGCGCACAGGCCGGCCGGCACGCGGTGCGGCCTGCCGGACAGCCTGTTCGTCTGCACTGCGCCCGTCCACGGCGTATCGTCTCCCGGTCAGCGCGACCGTACTCCCCTTGGTTGTGCCACCCCACCCGTTGACGTTTCGTTTACGTTACCGGGAGGTTGACGCGCGCGGCCCTGCCTTGCGCCTTCGGGTGCGATCTGCGAAACCGCCCGCATGGCCGCTCCCCCGCTTCTCCTGCTGCAGGACATTCACCTGACCTTCGGCGGCACGCCGCTGATCGAGGGCGCCGAGCTGTCGGTCTCGTCCGGGGAGCGGCTGTGCCTCGTCGGCCGTAACGGCTCGGGCAAGTCGACACTGCTGCGCATCGCCGCCGGCCTCGTCGAGTGCGACCGCGGCACCCGCTTCGTCCAGCCCGGCTCGACGATCCGTTATCTGCCGCAGGAGCCTGACCTGTCGGGCTTTGCCACCACGCTGGCCTATGTGGAGGCCGGCCTCGGCCCGGGCGACGAGGCCTACCGGGCGCGCTACCTTCTCGAGGAGCTGGGCCTGACCGGCGACGAGGATCCATCCCGTCTGTCCGGCGGCGAGGCGCGCCGGGCCGCACTGGCCCGCGTTCTGGCGCCGCAGCCCGACATCCTGCTGCTCGACGAGCCCACCAACCATCTCGACCTGCCCGCCATCGAGTGGCTGGAGGCCGAGATCCGCAGCCTGCGCTCGGCGATGGTGCTGATCAGCCATGACCGGCGGTTTCTCGAGACCCTGTCGCGCGCCACCGTCTGGCTCGACCGCGGCATCACGCGCCGCATGGACAAAGGCTTCTCCGCTTTCGAGGAGTGGCGCGACGAGGTGCTCGCCCAGGAGGAGCAGGAGGCGCACAAGCTCGACCGCCGCATCGTCGCCGAGGAGCATTGGCTGCGCTATGGCGTGACCGCGCGGCGCAAGCGCAATGTTCGCCGCATGGGCGAACTGGCCAACATGCGCTCCGAGCGCAGCGAGCGGCGCCGTGCCGCCGGATCGGTCAAGCTGACAGTCAGCGAGGGCGAGACGTCGGGGCGCCTCGTCGTCGAGGCCATCAACGTCACCAAGGGGTATGGCCCGGATCCCGTGGTGCAGGATTTCTCCATCCGGGTGCTGCGCGGCGACCGGATCGGCCTCGTCGGCGCCAACGGTGCCGGCAAGACCACGCTGGTGCGCCTGCTCACCGGCCAGATGGCGCCGGACAGTGGCGTGATCCGGCTCGGCGCCAATCTGCAGATGGCAACGCTGGAGCAGGGCCGCGACAGCCTCGATCCGGCCATCGGCCTCGCCGAGACGCTGACGGGTGGGCGCGGCGACTCGATCGAGATCGGCGGCCAGAGGAAGCACGTCATCAGCTACATGAAGGACTTCCTGTTCTCGCCCGAGCAGGCGCGTACCCCGGTGGGCGTGCTGTCGGGCGGCGAGCGCGGCCGGCTGGTGCTGGCGCGGGCACTGGCCCAGCCCTCCAACCTTCTCGTCCTCGACGAGCCGACCAACGACCTCGACCTGGAGACGCTCGACCTGCTGCAGGAGATGCTGGCCGACTATCCGGGCACCGTCATCCTTGTCAGCCATGATCGCGACTTCCTCGACCGCGTCGTCGATGGCGTGATCGTCGCGGAGGGCGAGGGCCACTGGCAGGAATATGCCGGCGGCTATTCCGACATGGTCCGCCAGCGCGGCGCCGGCGTCACCGCCCGGGCGGCAATCGAGGCTGCCACCGCGCCGGCTGCGCGGCCGCGCGAGGTGACGGCGCCCCTGCAGGTCAACCGCCGCAAGATGACGTTCAAGGACAAGCACGCGCTGGAGACGCTGCCGGCCACCATGGCCAAGCTGCAGGCCGAGGCTGCGACGCTGGCAACCCGGCTCGCCGATGCGGGGCTCTATGCCCGCGACCCGGCCGCCTTCGACAAGACCACCCAGACCCTCGCCAGCAAGCAGGCCGCCCTGGCGGCTGCCGAGGAGGAGTGGCTGCGTCTGGAAATGCTGCGCGAGGAAATCGACGGCTGAGCCGGCCGGCGCTGCGGCTCAGCGGCCGCCGGTGACGTTGTAGACCGATCCGGTGACGTAGGACGCTGCGTCCGACAGCAGGAACAGGATGATCTCGGCGACCTCGTCGGCATGCCCGGTGCGCCGCATCGGCACGCTCGGCGCCAGGGTCTGCAGGCGCCCGCCGAGGCCGGCGCTTTCATGGATCTCGGTCTCGATCAGGCCAGGCGCCACCGCGTTGACGCGGATTCCGTCAGGCCCGAGCTCGCGGCCAAGCCCGAGCGTGAACGCGTCCATCGCCGCCTTGGAGGCCGCGTACCAGACGAAATTGTCCGGCGCGCCGAGCCAGACGGCCGCCGACGACAGGTTGACGATGGCCCCGCCCGTGCCGCCATGCCGGGGGGACATCCGCAGCACCGCCTCGCGCGCCACCAGCATGGCGCCGGTGACGTTGATGTCGATCACCGCCCGGATGCCGGCCGGGTCGGCGGCATCGAGCCGGCCGGCCTTGCCGGTGATGCCGGCATTGTTGACCAGCGCGTCGATGCGGCCGAGCCGCGCGTCGACCTCCGCGAACACGCGGGTGATGTCGGCGTCCACCGCCATGTTGCCCTGGAACGCCTCGGACCGCGCCCCTGCGGCGCGGCACTCGGCGACGATGGCGGCGGCCGCCTCGGTGTCGCGCGCGTAATTGATCGCGACGTCGTAGCCGCGCTGCGCGGCCATGCGGGCAGCGGCCGCACCGATGCCACGGCTGCCGCCGGTGACAAGGACGAGTTTGCGGGCGGTCATCGGGACATCCTCAGCTCTTCACGGCGCCGGCTGTGAGGCCCGACACCATGTAGCGGCGGAACGCGTAATAGATCGCCGCCGGCGGCAGGGCGTAGATCAGCCCGGTGGTCATCAGCAGCTCCCAGGGCGAGTCGTCGGCCGACAGGAAGTTGCCGAGCGCCACCGGCGGCGTCAGCGTGGTTTCCTTCGACAGCAGCAGGAACGCGTACAGATACTCGTTCCACGACAGCAGGATCGCGTAGGTGCCGATCGCCACCAGCGACGGCGCCATCAGCGGCAGGTAGACGAGCCGGAACAGCTGCAGCGGCGTCGCCCCGTCCATGATGGCGGCCTCGTCGAGCTCCAGGGGCAGCTTGTCGCTGGCTTGCTTGAGCACCCAGATGGCGTAGGGCGACGCAATCGTCACCATGGCGAGGATCA
>JBMOJG010000075.1:0-8793 GCA_049316925.1 Alsobacter sp.
TGTGCGGCCTGAGCCCGCCATGGCATCGCCCCCGCCCGCATTCACCTCGCTGACCGAGCATGTCACGCAGCTCGAGGCCGGCGCCCATGTGGTCGCCGCTGCCTTCCTGGGCGACAGTCCGGCGCTGGTGCTGGCTGATGGCGGTGTCCTGATGGGGCCGGCCGGCGCACAGGTCCGGCATGAACCGCACACCGGCGGTGGCATCCTCGTCGCCACCGCGGATGGCACCACCCTGGTCACCGGCGGTGACGATGGCCGGGTGGTGCGCACGGCGCCGGACGGCGCTTCGGTGGTGCTTGGCGAGGAGAAAGGCCGCTGGATCGATGCGCTCGCGGCCTCGCCGTCGGGCGCCGTCGCCTGGTCGGCTGGCAAGCGCGTCACCGCCCGCGACGACCGCGGCCGTCTGCGTCAGTTCGACACGCCCAGCACGCCGCAGGGACTGGCCTTCGCACCCAAGGGGTACCGGCTGGCATTCTCGCACTATGGCGGCGCCACGCTGTGGTTCCCCAACACCGAGACTGCGCCTGAGCGGCTCGAGTGGAAAGGGTCGCATCTCGACATCACCTGGTCGGCGGACGGTCGCTTCGTCGTCACGTCGATGCAGGAAAATGCCCTGCATGGGTGGCGGCTGCCGGAGAAGGCCGACATGCGCATGTCCGGCTATCCCGCCAAGACCCGCAGCTTCTCCTGGTCGCACGATGGAGCGTGGCTCGCCACATCCGGCGCCGATGCAGCCATTGTCTGGCCCTTCGCCTCGAAGGACGGGCCGACCGGCAAGCCGCCGCGCGAGTGCGGCGTGCGACCCGCCAAGGTGTCGCGCGTGGCGTTCCATCCCGGCGCGCTGGTGCTGGCGATCGGCTATGAGGACGGTTTCCTGATGCTCACCCGCCTGACCGACGCCGCCGAACTGCTGGTCCGACGCCCCGATCCGGCCGGCGGCCCGGTGACGGCGCTGGCCTGGGACAAGCGCGGCCGGCATTTGCTGTTTGGCACCGACGGCGGTGATGCCGGCGTGCTGGCGCTGCCGGGTTGAATGCGATGGGGCTGGGCGACGTCCTCAAGCGCTTCCGGCCGTCCCGGCCCGATCCCGAGGACGTGGCCCGCATCAAGGTCTGGGTGCGCGAGATCGCCGAATTGCCGGACGGTGCCGAGATCACCGTCAGCGAGATTGCCTGCACCGATCCGGCTTGCCCCGGCCTGGAGACGGTGATCCTGGTGATGCGCCCCGATGCCCCCACGAGGGCCGCCAAGGCGCGCGGCAGCATCCTGGTACAGACGAGACCCGACATCGCCCGCGCTTTGGCGGAGGCCCTGCCATGATCGCCCGTATGCTGAGTATCGCGCTCGGACTGGGCGGCGCCCTGACGGCGTCGCAGCTGCCCGAATTCGCCCAGCAGTACCGCCAGCGCCTTGGTGGTGCGATCGACGAGATGCAGGCCGTCGTGGCACGCTTCGACCACGAGGCAGCAGCCTACCGGCTGCAGCGCGAGGAGGCGATCCGCCGGCTGGAGGCCAATGCCGACCCGCTCGCCAAGGAGCGAGGCCGCGCCGCCGCCGCCGATGCGGCCCGTCTCACCCGCCTCGCCAACCAGCGTCGCCAGATGGAGGAGGCCGGTCCCTTCGGGCGCATCGCCGCCCTCGTTGCCGACCCCGATCCGGTCCTGTTCAGCGGTACGACCGAAACCTTCGAGCCCGCCATTCCCACCACGATGGAAGGTGCTGTTGCCGCTGGCGGCGGATTTCTGGCCGGATGGGGGATCGTCGCGCTGCTGCGCAGCCCATTCCGCCGGCGGTCGCGGGTCACGGTGCCGCAGCAGTAATCTCGGCCGACCGCCCAGTCTCATCGAGGTCAAGCTGCATCAGCGTGTCGTCGAAGCACCGTCCGTCGGGCAGCCGTACGGCACCGGGCTCGACGCCGAACACCCGGAAGCCGAGGCTCTCGTAGAGCCGGAACGCCGCCAGGTTGCCAGCCGAGACCGACAGCACGATGGCCAACAGACCGCGGCAGCGGGCTTCCGCGATCGCGTCCTGCATCAACCGGCGGGCGAGCCCCATGCCGCGCTGCGCCGGGTCCACATAGACGTTCCAGATCTCGACCTTGTGCCGCAGCTTGCGACCGGGCCGCGCCGACAGCGCCAGCGTGACGATGCCAACCAGCACCCCGTCCGAGAACCCGCCGAAGACCAGGTTCTCGGCAATCCGCGCCTCCGCGTGGGACACGGGAACGTCCCACTCCTCCGCCGCGGAATGATACGCCTCGGGGTGATCACGCAACGCCCGCTGCCGCAGCGCCAGGAAGGCCGGCGCGTCGGCGACGGTCAGGACCCGGATGGATGCAGTGTTGCTCACCGAACCAGGACGTTGCGGAACTGCCAGGGATCCGAAGTGTCGATGTCCTCGGGGAACAGCCCCGGCCGGTTGGTCAGCGGCGTCCAGTCGGTGTAGTGGCCCTCGACCGGGCCCAGATAGGGCATCTGCACCTCGAGGCAGCGGCGATAGTCGATGTCGTCGGCCTCGACGATGCCAGCCTCGGGATTTTCCAGCGCCCACACCATGCCGGCAAGCACGGCCGAGGTGACCTGCATGCCCGTGGCGTTCTGGTAGGGCGCGATCCGCCGCGTCTCCTCGATGGAGAGGCGTGAGCCGAACCAGTAGGCGTTCTTGGCGTGGCCGTAGAGCAGCACGCCGAGTTCGTCGACGCCGTCGACGATCTCGTTCTCGTCGAGGATGTGCCAGTCCGGCTGGCGCACGCCCTCGGCGCCGAACATCTCGTGCAGCGACAGCACCGCGTCGTCGGCCGGATGGTAGGCATAGTGGCAGGTCGGCCGGTAGACGGCCGTGCCGGCGGCATCACGCACCGTCAGGTAGTCGGCGATCGAGATCGCCTCGTTGTGGGTGACGAGGAAGCCGTATTGCGGCCCCGGCGTCGGCGTCCACGAGCGCACGCGGGTGTTCGCGCCGGGCTGCAGCAGGTAGATCGCGGCGCCGCAGCCGGTCGCATGGGTGCGGCCGTTTGCCGGCATCCAGGTCTCGTGCGTGCCCCAGCCGAGCTCGGCCGGCTGCAGGCCTTCCGACACGAAACCCTCGACCGACCAGGTGTTGACGAACACGTCGCGCGGCTTCGGCGTCTTGCTGCGCTGGGTGTCGCGCTCGGCAATGTGGATGCCCTTCACGCCCAGCCTGTGGGCCAGGCTGGCCCAGCCCTCGCGGGTCGTCGGCTCGGCACCGTCGACGCCGATATCGGCCTTGAGGTTCATCAGCGCCTGCTTGACGAACCACGACACCATGCCGGGATTGGCGCCGCAGCACGACACCGCCGTCGGCCCGCCCGGATTGCGCCGGCGTGCCTCGAGCACGGTCTCGCGCAGCGCGTAGTTGGAGCGCGACTCCGGCCCCTTCGACTTGTCGAAGTAGAAGCCGACCCACGGCTCCACCACCGTGTCGATGTAGAGCGCGCCGATCTCGCGGCAGTATTCCATGATATCGAGCGAGGAGGTGTCGACCGACAGGTTGACGCAGAAGCCGCGCCCCGGGCCGGCCTTCAGAAGGTCGCCGAGCAGCGTCTTGTAGTTGTCGCGCGTCACCGCCTGGTGGATGAACGCCACGCCATGCTGGGCCAGCAGCGCCCGGTCGGTGTCGACGGGATCGATCACCGTCAGCTTCGCCTTGTCGAAGGTGAAGTGCCGCTCGAGCAGCGGCAGCGTGCCACGGCCGATGGAGCCGAAACCGATCATCACGATGGGACCGTCGATGCGGCCATAGACGGGGTGAGAGCTCACGGGCGGACCTCCAGCTGACTGAAAGACGGGGATGCACGCCCCGTGTGACGGGACGACGACGACATGACGGCGACAGCGCAAGGCGCACCGCGGTGTTCAAACCGAAGCTTGCGCGCGGCGTCAACCCTGCCGATAACCAGCTGCGCCACGGCAGGGCTAAAGCCCGAGCGCCAGCCCGTCCTTGCGGTGGTCGGAGGCGCCGTACAGCACGCCTTGCTGGCGATCGATCCAGATCGCCTGGCACCCGCCCGTCGGGTCTTGCGTCAGCGCCACCGTGTGGCCGCGGGCCTCCAGCTCGGCGACGACAGACGGCGCCACCGTGTTCTCGATCGTCAGCGTGCCGTCGAAGGCGAAGCTGCGCGGCAGGTCGGCGGCCTCCTGCACGCTGAGACCACGGTCGAGCACGCTGGAGACGAGATGGGCATGGCCTGTCGCCTGGTACTGTCCGCCCATGACGCCAAACGGCATCACGCACTGGCCGTCGCGCGTCAGCATGCCGGGAATGATCGTGTGCATCGGCCGCTTGCCCGGCGCGATGGCGTTGGCATGGCCCGGCACCAGCTTGAAGCCGAGGCCGCGGTTCTGCAGCACGACGCCCGAGCGCTCCGCATAGATGCCGCTGCCGAAGGCTGCGAACAGCGAGTTGATCAACGACACCGCATTGAGATCGCGGTCGACCACCGTGAGATAGACCGTGTCGCGGTGGATCGCCTCGTCCCACGCGTCCTGCGGGGTCGCCCTGTCCATGCGGATCAGGCGCTGCATCCGGCCGATCACCGCGTCCGACAGCACGGCGTCGACATCGACCGGCGTCACGGCCGGATCGCAGACGATCAGGTCGCGCTGCCGATAGGCCGCCTTGGTGGCCTCGGCCAGCAGGTGGATGCGGTCGGCCTCAGACAGCGACGGGCTCGCCAGGTCGAACCCGGCGAGGATGCGCAGGATGATCAGCGCCGCGAGCCCCTGCCCGTTGGGCGGGCACTCGTGAAGGTGGTGGTCGCGATAGGGGGCGGAGATCGCGTCCACATAGGCGCCGCGATGGGACGCAAAGTCCGCGGCCGTGTGCAGGCCGCCCAGCGCCTGCAGGGTCGCCGCGAGGTCGTCGGCGATGGCCCCCGTGTAGAAGGCGTCACGTCCGTGGCGGGCGACAGCCCGCAGGGTGGCCCCAAGCGCCGGCTGCGCCCGCTTTTCGCCGATGGCGGGAGAGCGCCCGTCCGGCAGGTAATGTCGGGCCGCCGCCGCGTTGCGCGACAGCTTCGGCGCAGCCTTGGCCCAGTCGTAGGCGACGCGCGGCAGCACCCGGAATCCGTCCTCGGCATACGCGATGGCGGACCGGAACAGCCGCTCCAGCGGCAGCGTTCCGAGATCCTCGGCGAGCCGGCACCAGGCATCGATGGCGCCCGGCACCGTCACGGCGTGCGGGGTCTCATCGGGAATCGCCGCCATACCGCGCTCGCGGTACCAGTCCAGCGTTGCGGCGGCCGGCGCCCTGCCCGAGCCGTTATAGGCCAGCGGCAGGCCACCCTTCGGCGCATAGAGCACGAAACAGTCGCCGCCGATGCCGGTCATGTGCGGGTCGACGACGCTGTGGACCGCGATGGCGGCGAGTGCCGCATCCATCGCGTTGCCGCCCTCGAGCAGGATCTCGCGGGCCGCCAGCGCCGCGGCCGGGTGCGAACAGGCGACCATCCCGCGGTCGCCGACGGCGAGCGAGCGGCCGGGACGGACAAAATCGCGGGTGCTGCGCATGGGGGATCCCTCCGAACGGTGCGGGACGTGGTCTGCGCCTGAGCCCGCGCCGTCAAGCAGATTCGCCATGACCTCGTCCCGCGCGGTGGACAGGGCGATCTTACCGTTCCACTCTTGGCTCAGCCCTCGCCTGCAGATTGGAGACGCCGTTCCATGACCCCCGAAGACAAGCTTGCCGCCCTCGGCCTCGTGCTGCCCGCCGTGCCGACGCCCGTCGCCAACTACGTGCCGTTCCGCCTCGCCGGCCCACTCCTCTACCTGTCCGGCCAGGGGCCGAAGCACGCGGACGGAACGTATTCGGTCGGCCGGCTGGGTCGCGACACGACGGTCGAGCAGGGCTACGCCGACGCCCGGCTGACGGGCCTCGCCCTTCTGGCGGTCGCCAAGGCGGCGCTGGGCGACCTCTCGCGCATCGAGGCGGTGGTCAAGCTGCTCGGCATGGTCAATGCGGAGCCTGATTTCGGCGACCACCCCAAGGTCATCAACGGCTGCTCCGACCTGCTCGTCGAAGTGCTGGGCGAGGCCGGACGGCACGCCCGCTCTGCAGTCGGCATGGGCTCGCTGCCCAACCGCATGACGGTGGAGATCGAGGCCATCCTGCTGGTGCGGCCGTGACCGGCAGCCTTGACGCCCTGAAGGCCGAGATCGCGCGGCGCTACTCCACGCCGGCGGTCGTGATCGACCTCGACATCGTCGAGCGCAACATCGCCCGTGTGCAGGCCCTGTGCGACGCCGCCGGCGTCGCCAACCGTCCGCACATCAAGACCCACAAGAGCCCCGTCATCGCCGCCATGCAGCGAGAAGGCGGGGCCCAGGGCATCACCTGCCAGAAGCTCGGCGAGGCCGAGGTGATGGCCGCCGGCGGGCTCGACGACATCCTCATCAGCTACAATCTGCTCGGCGAGGAGAAGATCGGTCGGCTCGGCGCGCTGCTGCGGCGGACGCAGGTGACCGTTGCGGCCGACAACGCCTCGGTTGTCGCCGGCCTGCCGGAGGCCGGTCGCCTTGCCGGCCGGCCCCTGCCGGTCGTGGTCGAATGCGACACCGGCCGCAAGCGCGCCGGCGTCGAGACACCGGCTGAAGCCTTGGCCCTCGCGCGCCAGATCGCCTCCAGCCCGGATCTCACCTTTGCCGGCCTGCTGTTCTACCCGCCCGAGACCGCGCAGGCCGAAACGCAACGCTTCCTCGATACCGTCAAGGCCGGCTTGGCAGATGCCGGTCTGCCGGCCCCGGTCATCGTCTCGACGGGTGGCACGCCCAACCTCGCGCATCTGGGCAAGATCGGGGGCGCGACCGAGCACCGCGCCGGCACCTGCGTGTTCAACGACCGCATGATGCTGCGCGCCGGCATCGCCACGCTGGCCGACTGTGCACTGACCGTCTACGCCACCGTCGTCAGCCGCGCCGGCGCCGCGCGCGGCATCCTCGATTCGGGCTCGAAGACGCTCACCGCCGACACCGGCGGCGGCCTCGACGGCCACGGGCTGATCCTGGAGCACCCCCAGGCCCGCATTGCCCAGTTCTCCGAGGAGCACGGCTATCTCGATCTGGCGGCCTGCAACGACCGGCCGAAGGTCGGTGACGTGGTGCGCATCATCCCCAACCATGTCTGCGTCGTCGCCAACATGGTCGACCGCTACGTCACGGTGCGGGGCACGACGCTCGTCGGCGAACTTCCCGTCGCCGCGCGCGGCCGGCTGTCCTGAACAACGGACAAACCTTGCGTGGCGCATTTATGTCAGCTATGCTGACTTATTCAAAGGTCTGAGCCCCGCGGCTCCGGCCTCGCCGAGAAGGTCCACCAAACGGACCCGAGGCGGCATGGCGGCCTAGTCGATCCGGAGGACTGCATGACCCGCGTGATCAAGCCACTCCGCGACGTCTCCCTCGACGACAAATATGACCTCGACCAGGAGCAGGTGTTCATCACCGGCACGCAGGCCATCGCCCGCCTGCTGATGATGCAGCACGAGCGCGACCACCGCGCCGGGCTGAACACCGCCGGCTTCGTCTCCGGCTATCGCGGCTCGCCTTTGGGAGCTCTCGACCAGCAGCTGACGCGGGCCCGCAAGCTGCTCGAGCCGCGCAACATCGTCTTCAAGCCGGGCCTCAACGAGGAGCTGGCCGCGACGGCCTGCTGGGGCACGCAGCAGGCCGAGATGCGCGGCGAGGGCCGCTACGACGGCGTCTTCTCGCTCTGGTACGGCAAGGGCCCCGGCGTCGACCGCTCCGGCGACGTGTTCCGCCACGCCAACATGGCCGGGACCTCGCCTTATGGCGGCGTGCTGGCACTGATGGGCGACGACCACACCGCCGAGTCGTCGACGACGGCGCACCAGTCCGAGTTCCATTTCGTCGACGTGATGATCCCGATCCTGAACCCGGCCGGCGTGCAGGAGATCCTCGACTATGGCCTCTATGGCTGGGCGATGAGCCGCTTCTGCGGCACCTGGGTCGCCTTCAAGGGCATGAAGGACACAGTCGAGTCGACCGCCGTCGTCGACGGCCGCGTCGACCGCGTGAAGATCGTCACGCCCGATTTCGCCCTGCCGCCCGGCGGGCTGAACATCCGCCCGCGCGACGGCATCCTCGACATGGAGGCGCGGCTGCACGACTGGAAGCGCGACGCCATGCTGGCCTTCGTGCGCGCCAACGGTCTCAACCGCATCATCACCTCGGGCGGACCCAACGCCCGGATCGGCATCATCACCGTCGGCAAATCCTATCTCGACGTGCGCCAGGCCATGGACGATCTCGGCATCGACGAGGTCAAGGCCAATGCGCTCGGCCTGCGGCTCTACAAGATCGGCTGCCCCTGGCCACTCGACCCCATCGGCCTGATGGATTTCGTGCGCGGGCTCGACCTCGTCATCGTCGTCGAGGAGAAGCGCTCGCTGATCGAGGTCCAGGTGCGCGAGGAGCTCTACGGCGCGCCGAACCAGCCGGCCTGCATCGGCAAGAAGGACGAGGCTGGCCGCTGGCTGTTCCCGGTGAAGGGCGCGCTCGATCCCAACGACATCGCGGTGGCAGTTGGCGAGCGCCTGCTGCGCTACCACACCGACGACGACCTCTCGGGCCGCGTGGCGCGGCTGAAGCAGGCCCAGGCGATGCTGTCGGAAACGCAGGATATCGCCGCCCGCACCCCGGGCTTCTGCTCCGGCTGCCCGCACAACACCTCAACCAAGGTGCCGGACGGCATGCGCGCCTATGCGGGCATCGGCTGCCACTACATGGCGCAGTGGATGGACCGCTCCACCGACGGCTT
>JBMOJG010000076.1:0-8778 GCA_049316925.1 Alsobacter sp.
GGCACCTTGAGGGTCCCGATGCGCGTAATGCTGGCGAAGTGATCACGCATCAAGGCGCGCACCGGGACGAACCAGTAGATTCCGGCGGCGACGTCGACGGTTGAGGTGTAGGGGGCGTCGAGGATCAGGCCGACCGCGGGCCGCTCGGTCGCAAGCCGCACGGCAACCCCGCTGCCGAGGGACTCGCCATAGACGGCGACACGTGAGCCGGGCGCCGCGGTTGCAATCCAGTCGAATGCGGCGAGGGCGTCGGTGTGGAGCCCCTCTTCGGACGGACGTCCGGTCGAGCTGGCATAGCCGCGATAGCTCAAGAGGAGCATTCCGGTGCCGTCGGCCGTCAGTGCCTTGGCGCGGCTCGTGCGATCGGTGATGGAGCCACCATTGCCGTGCAGGAAGAGCACGATCGGCCGGCCTGGCGATGCCGGCGGCTTCCACCATGCGAGCAGGCGCTCGCCATCGGGCGTCGCGACGATGGTCTCGGCAAAGCCCGGCAGGTCTGCCGGGATCACGACCCGGCCGCGTGTGGCCGGATACAGCAGGTTGCGCTGGAAGACCCAGAGCAGGCCGACGACCGCCACATAGGCAGCGCAGGCCGCGACGAACAGGCCCAGCACGGCCCTGAGGCCGGCGCGTCTCAGTGCGCCAGTGCCTTGTTGATCTCCTCGACCATCTTCTTGGCGTCGGCGAACAGCATCAGGGTGTTGTCCTTGAAGAACAGCTCGTTCTCGACGCCCGCATAGCCCGAGCCCATGCCGCGCTTGATGAACAGGACGGTCTTGGCCTTCTCGACGTCGAGGATCGGCATGCCGAAGATCGGCGAGGTCGGGTCGGTCTTGGCCGCCGGGTTGGTCACGTCGTTGGCGCCGATGACGAAGGCCACGTCGGTCTGGGCGAACTCGGAGTTGATGTCCTCGAGTTCGAACACCTCGTCGTACGGAACGTTGGCCTCGGCAAGCAGCACGTTCATGTGGCCGGGCATGCGGCCCGCAACCGGATGGATGGCGTACTTCACCTCGACGCCCTCCTTCTTGAGGGTGTCGGCCATCTCGCGCAGTGCGTGCTGGGCCTGTGCCACCGCCATGCCGTAGCCCGGCACGATGATGACCCTGGAGGCGTTCTTCATCATGAAGGCCGCATCCTCGGCCGAACCCTGCTTGACGGGCCGGGTCTCCTTCTCACCGCTGCCGGCAGCGGCCGTTTCGCCGCCGAAACCGCCGAGAATGACCGAGATGAAGCTGCGGTTCATCCCCTTGCACATGATGTAGGACAGGATCGCGCCGGATGAGCCGACGAGCGCACCGGTGATGATCAGCGCCAGGTTTCCGAGGGTGAAACCGATGCCGGCCGCTGCCCAGCCCGAATAGGAGTTCAGCATCGAGACGACGACGGGCATGTCGGCGCCGCCGATCGGCACGATGATGAGAACACCGAGCACGAAGCTGACGATCACGATCAACCAGAACAGGCCGTGGCTCTCGGTCGCCACAAAGCCGGCAATGAGCGCGACCAGCAGGACGGCAAGGGCGCCATTGATCACGTGGCGCTGCGGCAGAAGGATGGGCTTGCCGCTCATCCGGCCGTCGAGCTTGAGGAAGGCGATGACCGAGCCGGTGAAGGTGATGGCGCCGATCGCCACGCCGAGCGCCATCTCGAACAGGCTGGCGCCATGGATCTGGCCGCGCGCACCGATACCGAACGCTTGCGGCGCATAGAGCGCACCGGCCGCGACGAGCACGGCGGCGAGGCCGACGAGCGAGTGGAAGAAGGCCACAAGCTGGGGCATTGCCGTCATGGCGATGCGTCGTGCCAGCACCGCGCCGGCGCCACCGCCGATCGCCAGGCCGGCGATCAGCAGGAACCAGCCGCCGAAGCCAGACGGCGGCGACAGGATCAGGGTCGTCACCATCGCGACGCCCATGCCGATCATGCCGTAAAGGTTGCCCTGGCGGCTCGTCGCCGGCGAGGACAGGCCGCGCAACGCCATGATGAACAGGACGCCGGAGACCAGATAGAAGAGGGACGCGATGTTGGCGCTCATCGGGTCAGCCCTTCTTCTTGTACATGGCCAGCATGCGCTGGGTGACGAGGAAGCCGCCGAAGATGTTCACGCTGGCGAGGATCAGGGCGAAGAAGCCCATCGCCCTGGCCCAGATCGGGCCGCTGTCGCCGGGGGTCGATCCGACACCGACCGAGAGCAGCGCGCCGACGACGATGACCGACGAGATCGCGTTGGTGACAGACATCAGCGGCGTGTGCAGCGCCGGGGTCACCGACCAGACCACGTAGTAGCCGACGAACACCGCCAGCACGAAGATCGCGAGGCGGAACACGAAAGGGTCGATGCTGCCGCCGGAAGCGGCGTGCGCCGCGGCGCCGGCCGCTGTGGCGAGCTGGTCGGCATAGACCTGCGCCTGCTGGGCGGCGAGGCGCGCGGTTTGCGCGGCCGCCTGGGCCTTCTCGAGGAGCTGCTGCGGAGTTTCAGTCGCCATGGTCTTGCTCCCCGTCAGGCCTGTGCGGCCGGCTTGGGCTGAAAGTTAGGATGCACCACCGCGCCGTCGCGGGTCAGGTTGGTCGCCTTGACGAGTTCATCGTCCCATTTCACGGCGAGGCTCTTGGCCGACTTGTCGACCATGGTCTCGAGGAAGTTGAACAGGTTCTTGGCGTACAGGCCCGAGGCCGTCGCGGCGAGGCGCCCGGCGACATTCACGTGCCCGACGATGCGCACGCCATTCGGGGTCGTGACGATTTCGCCGGACTTGGCGCCGGCCACATTGCCACCGCGCTCGACGGCGAGGTCGACGATCACTGATCCGGCCTTCATCGACGCAACCATGTCCTCGGACACGAGGCGCGGGGCGGGGCGGCCGGGGATCAGCGCCGTGGTGATGATGATGTCCTGCTTGGCGATATGCGTTGCCACGAGCGCGGCCTGCTTGGCCTGGTACTCCTTGGACATTTCCTTGGCGTAGCCACCGGCCGTCTCAGCCGACTTGAACTCCTCGTCCTCGACGGCGACGAACTTGGCGCCCAGCGACTCGACCTGCTCCTTGGTGGCAGGGCGGACGTCCGTGGCGGTGACCACGCCACCGAGGCGGCGGGCCGTCGCGATGGCCTGCAGGCCGGCGACGCCGACGCCCATGATGAAGATGCGGGCGGCCGTCACGGTGCCAGCAGCGGTCATCATCATCGGGATGGCGCGACCATACTCTGCCGCGGCATCGACCATGGCGCGATAGCCGGCGAGGTTGGCCTGGGACGACAGCACGTCCATCACCTGGGCGCGGGTGATGCGCGGCATCAGCTCCATGGCAAACCCGGCCACGCCGGCCTTGGCCATGTCGGCCAGCGCCTGCTCGTGGCCGTACGGATCCATGATGGCGAGCACGATCGCGCCGGCCTTCATGCCGCCAAGCTCGGCAGCGTTCGGGCGGCGGACCTTGAGGACGACGTCGGCGCCGTTCAGCGCCTCTAAGGCGGTGCCGGCCAGCGTTGCGCCTGCGGCGGCATAGTCGGCGTCCATCACGCCGGAGGCGAGCCCCGCTCCCGTCTGGACGACGACCGTGGCGCCGAGTGCCGCCAGCTTCTTCACCGTTTCGGGCGTCGCGGCGACGCGCGCCTCGGTCGGATCGGTCTCAGTGATGACGGCGACGCGCATCAGGCACTCCGCTGCTTGCGAACGCCATGGCGTCCGCCCGGGGAAAAGAACGTGGATGCGCCGTTCGGGCGGCGCCTCAGACCAGGAAGATATACATTCCGACGACGATGAGGCAGACCACGATGGTCCCCCACTTCACCCCGACGGTGAACCTTTCGAAGGTGCGCTCGTGCTCGGCGTAGTCCATGTCGGGGTGGCCACCTTGGGCGGCATGCTGATCAGCCATCGGTCGGTCCTTGGGCACGAAAGCAAGGGTCTGGCTGGCCTTTAGCGCAAGCCGGCACGGCACGCAACGTGGCGGCGCGCGTCAGCCGGGATCCGACCGCAAGGCGGCGGCGGCGCCAAGGCAGCCGCTGACAATGGCGAACAGGCTCAGCGCCACCAGCACCAGGAAGGGCGTCAGGAACGGAACCGTGCCGCCAGAGGCCGCACCCGCGGCCGAGACGCCGAAGATCAGCACCGGGACCATCAGCGGCAGGACCAGGATCGACAGGACGAGGCCACCGCGGCGCAGGCTGGCAGTCAGTGCCGCACCGATCGCGCCGATGAAAGTCAGCGCCGGGGTGCCGGCCAGCAGGGTCAGGCTCACGGCACCGAGTGACTCGGGGCTGAGCGCCAGCAGCAGACCGAAGAACGGCGCGGCAAGGGCGAGCGGCAGGCCGGTGGTCAGCCAGTGCGCCAGCCCCTTGACGAGGACCACGAGCTCGAGCGGCAGGACGCCTGCCCGCAGAAGGTCGAGCGAGCCGTCCTCGGCATCGGCCTGGAACAGGCGGTCGAGGCCGAGCAGCGTCGACAGGGCCGCGGCAATCCACAGGATGGCCGGGCCGATTCGCGACAGCAGGTTGAGGTCCGGCCCGATGGCGAAGGGCACGACCGTGACCAGAATCAGGAAGAAGACGAGGCCCATGGTGCCGCCGCCGCCGATGCGGATGGCGAGCTGCAGCTCGCGGCGCAGCAGTGCTGCGAGCGCGCCGGTCACGCCGGTCTCCCCAGGTGAAGCTCGACGGCGCCGTCGATACCAAGCGGGATATGGGTCGCCGCAACCGCGATGCCGCCTGCGGCGAGATGCTCGGCGACGAGGTCGGCGAACACACGCCGGGACGCATGGTCCAGAGCGGCGGTCGGCTCGTCGAGCAGCCAGAGCGGGCGACGGGAGACCAGCAGGCGGGCGAGCGCCAGCCGGCGGCGCTGGCCGGCTGACAGATAGGCGCAGGGAAGGTCTGCGGCATGGCCGAGGCCGAGGCGTTCCAGCGCCGCGGCCGGCATGGCTTGGGGGGAACCCAGCAGGGCCCGCCAGATGTCGAGGGTTTCCCGGGGCGTCAGCGCCGGCTTCACCGCGTCGCGATGACCGAGATAGTGGGCCTGCTCGCCGAGGCTGGCTTCCGGATCGCCTCCCTCCAGCCGCATGACGCCGGCGGGTGCCTCGAGCAGGCCTGCGAGAATCGCCAGCGGGCTGGATTTTCCCGCACCGTTGGGGCCGAGCAGGACGATGGCTGTGCCGGCGGACGCCGCAAAGGACAGGCCCTCGAACACCGGCCGTCCCGAACGCTCGCAGGCGAGGCCCTCGACCACGAGCCGCATGGACGGCGCAATCTCCAAGACGATTCAGCAACGACTTTCGTTCGTGTAGCGAGTCCCGCGGAAATTATCTATAAGCGCCAAGGCTGCGCCGAGCGCTTTATCCAGCGCGGGGACTCGGGCACTCCCGGGGCGGCGCGCGTGTCCACGCATTCTGGCCGTAAACCCGCAAACCCCGAGAGGATCACCGTGACGACTTCACTGGACAGCTTCAAGGCCCGCAAGAAGCTCAAGGTCGGCGCAAAGACCTACACGTATTTTTCGCTCAAGGCTGCCGAGAAGCATGGACTTTCCGGCGTGTCGAAACTGCCGTTTTCCCTTCGTGTCCTGCTCGAGAATCTTCTGAGGTTTGAAGACGGCCGAACGGTGACGAAGGAAGACATCATCGCCGTGGTCGACTGGTTGTCCACCAAGGGAAAGTCCGAGCGCGAGATCGCGTTCCGCCCGGCCCGCGTGCTCATGCAGGACTTCACCGGCGTTCCGGCCGTGGTCGATCTCGCCGCCATGCGCGACGCCATGACCAAGCTCGGCGGCGATGCCAACAAGATCAATCCGCTGGTGCCGGTCGACCTCGTCATCGATCATTCGGTGATCGTCGACGAGTTCGGCACGCCCAAGGCGCTGAAGCAGAATGTCGCGCTCGAATATGCCCGCAATGGCGAGCGCTACAACTTCCTGCGCTGGGGCTCGAAGGCGTTCGAGAATTTCCGCGTCGTGCCGCCCGGTACGGGCATCTGCCACCAGGTGAACCTCGAATACCTGTCGCAGACGGTGTGGACCAAGAAGGAGAAGGTCCGCAACGCCAAGGGGCGCCTGGAGACCCAGGAGGTGGCCTATCCGGACACGCTGGTCGGCACTGATTCGCACACCACGATGGTCAACGGCATGGCGGTGCTGGGCTGGGGCGTCGGCGGCATCGAGGCCGAGGCGGCCATGCTGGGCCAGCCGATCTCGATGCTGATTCCCGAGGTGGTCGGGTTCAAGCTCACCGGCAAGGTGCGCGAGGGCGTGACTGCGACCGACGTGGTGCTGACCGTCACCCAGATGCTGCGCAAGAGGGGCGTGGTCGGCAAGTTCGTCGAGTTCTTCGGCTCGGGCCTGGCCTCGCTGACGCTGGCCGACCGCGCGACCATCGCCAACATGGCTCCCGAGTACGGCGCCACCTGCGGGTTCTTCCCGGTCGACAGCGAGACGATCGACTTCCTGAAGACGTCCGGCCGTGCCCCGGCCCGCGTCGCGCTGGTCGAGAAGTACGCCAAGTCGCAGGGCATGTTCCGAACCCGCGTGACGGCTGACCCGGTGTTCACCGACCAGCTCGAGCTCGACCTCGGCAGCGTGCTGCCGTCGATCGCCGGGCCAAAGCGGCCGCAGGACAGGGTTCTGCTCACCGATGCCAAGTCGGGCTTTGCCACCGCGATGGACACCGAGTTCAAGCAGGGCAAGGACCTCGGCAAGCGCTATGCGGTGAAGGGCAAGAACTTCGATCTCGGCCATGGCGATGTCGTCATTGCGGCGATCACGTCCTGCACCAACACGTCGAACCCGGGCGTGATGATCGCGGCCGGCCTCCTCGCCCGCAACGCGGCCGCGCTGGGCCTCACCGCAAAGCCGTGGGTGAAGACCTCCCTGGCGCCGGGCTCGCAGGTCGTGGCGGAGTATCTCTCGGCCTCCGGACTGCAGAAGTCGCTCGACAAGCTCGGCTTCAACGTCGTCGGTTTCGGCTGCACGACCTGCATCGGCAATTCCGGCCCGCTCGCGGCCGAAATCTCGAAGACGATCGCCGACAATGACCTCGTCGCGGCGGCCGTGCTGTCCGGCAACCGCAACTTCGAGGGCCGCGTCAATCCCGACGTGCGGGCCAACTACCTCGCTTCGCCGCCGCTCGTCGTCGCCTATGCGATCGCCGGCTCGCTGCAGGTCGACCTCACAAAGGACGCGCTGGGCACCGACAAGAAGGGCAATCCCGTCTATCTCAAGGACATCTGGCCGAGCTCGAAAGAGATCGACACGGTGATCCGCAAGACGGTGACCAAGTCGCTGTTCAAGGCGAAATACGCCGACGTGTTCCAGGGCGACGCCAGCTGGAAGAAGATCAAGGTCGAGGGCGGCCTGACCTACAAGTGGACCATGGGCTCGACCTATGTCCAGAACCCGCCCTACTTCGAAGGCATGACCCTGGAGCCGAAGCCGGTCGAGGATATCGTCAACGCCCGCATCCTCGGGCTCTTCCTCGACTCGATCACGACCGACCACATCTCGCCCGCGGGCTCCATCAAGGCGGCCTCCCCGGCCGGCAAGTATCTGATGGATCGGCAGGTCGCCCCGGCCGACTTCAACCAGTACGGCACGCGGCGCGGCAACCACGAGATCATGATGCGCGGCAGCTTTGCCAATATCCGCATCAAGAACCAGATGGTTCCGGGCGTGGAAGGCGGCGTGACGGCGCACTATCCAGGCGGCAAGCAGATGGCGATCTACGACGCCGCCATGGCCTACCAGACCGAGAAGGTGCCGCTCGTCGTCTTCGCCGGCAAGGAATACGGTACCGGCTCCTCCCGCGACTGGGCGGCCAAGGGCACCGCACTGCTCGGCATCCGCGCCGTGATCACGCAGTCTTTCGAGCGCATCCACCGCTCGAACCTGGTGGGCATGGGCGTGTTGCCGCTGGTCTTCGAGGAGGGCACGTCCTGGCAGACGCTCGGCCTCAAGGGCGACGAGACGGTCACGATCCTGGGCCTGACGCAAGACCTGAAGCCGCGCCAGATGCTCGAGGCCGTCATCACCTATGCGGACGGTAAGGTGAAAAAAGTGCCTCTCATCTGCCGGATCGATACGCTGGATGAGCTCGAATACTACAAGAACGGTGGCATCCTGCAGTACGTCCTGCGAGGCCTCGCTGCCTGATCTCGACCAGATCCCTGAACGGGAGCGCCGCCCGGCTGATGCAGGGCGGCGCTTCCCGTTAAGGTCTCGCGTCAACGTGACTTTTGCATCCTCGGGTGCAGGACTACGGTCAGCTGCCCTGACCCGAGTGCAGCCCGTGATCCGCCATCTCGTTCTGGCCCTCGCTCTTATCGCGGCAGGCCCCGCCACCGCTCAGCCACCGCGTGCCGTGGTCGAACTGTTCACCAGCCAGGGGTGCTCGTCCTGTCCGCCGGCCGACAAGCTCGCCGGCGAGTTGGCTCGCGATCCCGACGTGCTGATCGTGTCGCTGCCGGTGGATTACTGGGATTATCTCGGCTGGAAGGACACTCTTGCCAGCCGCAGCTTCACCGCCCGGCAGAAGGCCTACGGCGATGTGCGCGGCGACCGGCAGGTCTACACGCCGCAGGCTGTCATCGGCGGCGTCTCCCACACTGTCGGATCCGACAAGAAGGCCATCCTCGATGCCGCCGCGGCGCTGCGGACCTCCACATTGGCGGTGCCGGTATCGACCGAGGAGCGTGACGGACGCATCCGCGTGACCCTCGGCGAAGGCCGGGCCACGCCTGCCACGGTGCTGCTGATGCCGTTGCGAAGGCGCTGCGATGTCTCGATCAGCCGCG
>JBMOJG010000077.1:0-8735 GCA_049316925.1 Alsobacter sp.
GGTGGGCGGCTGGCAGCTGTTCAACCTGGTGATCGCCGGCCTGGCGCTCGGCGTCGTCGCCGAGCGGACCGAACGGCGGCGGACACAGCGGCTGACGGTGGAACGCTCCGCCACGCTGATCATCAATGGCGAGCGCCAGCCGGTCGTCATCACCGACGCGTCGACCGGCGGCGTCGGCCTGCGGGCGTTGTCGATCTCGGGAACGGGCCCGCTGCCTGTCGGCACGGCCTGCACGCTGGAGCTGCCCCGCGGCGATGGCGAGCCTGTCGTCCTGCCGGTGCGGCTGCGTCGCAAGGGCGGTGGCGAGGGCGGCCGGGGCATCGCCTACGGTTTCTCGTTCGAGGCCAGCGGCTACGCCCAGGCGGTGGCGGTGGCCGATCTGATGTATGGCGACGCCGGCGCACTGACCCGCTTCCGCGCCCGCAGCGCGCTGCGGCCCAGCCTCGCCATGACCACTTTGCGCATCCTGTCCTGGAGCCTGCGCCAGACCCTGCGGGGCCTCGCCTTCGCCTGGCGCCGCCTGCGCGGGCGGGAAGCCGTTGCGCCCGGAGCCGCCCCGTGACCCGTATCCTCGCATCCCTGCTGCTCGCCGTCACCGCGGCGCTGATCCCGGCCCAGGCCGTCGCCCAGACGCCCGAGAGCGTGCTGCGGCGGCTGTCGCCGACGCTCGACGGCGCCCGCCTGGAGGGTGAGGTCGCCGTCCGGCGCTGGGCCGTCTACCTCACCGCCGAGGAGGCGCTGCGCCCGGCCCGCTTCGAGATCCTGGCCGAATCCGCCGTGTCGGTGATGCCGGAGGCCTCGCGCCTCACCCTCAGCGTGAACGGCAGGCCGGGCGGCGAGACGCCGATCGGCGGCGCCTGGACGAACCACCCCGCCATCCTGCCGATGGCGCCGGGCCTGCTGCATGCCGGCTGGAACACGCTGGTGCTGACGGCCCGGCAGCGGCATCGCGTCGATTGCTCGGTCGACGCCACCTACGAGCTGTGGACGCGGCTGTCGCCGGCCGCCACAGGCCTGCGCCTGCAAGGGCCGCCGGCGCGCATCACCGGCTTCGCCGACCTGCCGGCGCTGCCGCTCGACATCGAGGGACGGCTGCCGATCCGGCTGCGCACAGGCATGATGACCCCGCGCCTGGCCGGCCCGGCGATGGCCGCCATCGCTGCACTGGCCCAGGCCGCCGGCGCAGCCCACCCGGTGGTCGATGTCGATCCCCTGCCGGGCGGCGGCGAAGGCCTGGACGTGCTGCTCGTCAGCGGCGAGGCGTCGCAGCGGCTGTCCGCGCCGTTCAGCCTGGAGGCCGGCGAAGGCCGGCCGGTGGTGACGCTCGCAGCCGCCACCCCGGAGGTGCTGGAAACCGCCGTGGCAGCGCTTTCGGCAGCGCTGCGGCGCGAGGCGCGGCCGTCACCGGCGGCGATACCGCTGGTGACCGGCGGCGAGACCAAACGCTTCGGCGAACTCGGCGTCGACAGCCAGACCTTCGATGGCCGCCGCTGGGAGGTCAGCGCCGCGGTCGCTTTCCCGGCCGACATGCTGGCGGCCGACTATGCGAGTGTCAGGCTCGATCTCGCGGCCGGCTATGCGGCCGGCCTGTCGCCGACGGCGCAGCTCTCCGTGACGGTGAACGGCAAGCCCTCCGCGGCCGTGCAGATGGGCGCGCGATCCGGCGGCCTGCTCGGCCGGCGGGCGATCTCACTGCAGCTGTCGGCGTTCCGGCCGGGATTGAACCGAATCACGCTCTCGGCCGTCCTGCCGGCACCGGCCGACGCCGTCTGCGATCCTCGGGCGCAGATTGCCGGACCCGAGCGCTTCGCGCTGCTCGACAGCTCGACCCTGCAGTTCCCCACCATGGCGCGGATCGGCCGCTTCCCCGACATCGGCCGCAGCTTTGCTCCACATACAGGCGCGATGGCGCCACGGACGCCGATCTTCCAGCTCGGACGGCTCGATGCCTCGACGCTGTCGGCAGCGGCGACGCTGCACGCCCGCATGGCGCAGACGGGCCGGCCGGGTGCAGTTCCGGTGGTTGCCGAGCGGGCGCCGCCGGGCAGCGCCCCGGTCATCGTGGTGGGCACAGCGCTGGACCTGTCGCGCAACCTGCTGGCCAGTGCCGGCGTGCCGGCCGCCACCGTGGCGACGGCCTGGAACCCGCGCTCCCGGGCCGCCGCCCAGGTCGCCCGAGCGCGGGACGTGGATCGCGAACTGGTCACCGGCAGCGTCGGCAAGGCGACGGTGGCGGCCACCGCAGCGTCAAACCCCACCGAAGTGATGTCGCGCTGGCGCGCCCAGCAGGGCCTCGACACGACCAGCCTGCGCGCCCGGGTCGTGGCCTTTGCCGGCGGCATTGTCGCCTGGCTGTCGCCAACGCCCGTCGCGGCGCTGCCCGTCGGATCATCGACCGACCTGGTCATGGCCCAGAGCGTCGCCGGCGGCACCGGGCAGATCACCACCGTGGTGACGGCCCCAACCCCCTCGGCACTGGTCGACGGCACGGCCCTGCTGACCGCGCCGGCGACCTGGAACGGCCTGTCCGGTCGCGCCGTGCTGCTCGAGCTCGATTCCGCCAAGACAACGATCGTGCCGGCCGAGTCCGCATGGCTGCTCGGCGACGAGCCGCTCGACCTCGTCAACATCCGGCTGCTGGTGGCAGCCTGGCTGTCGCTGAATGCGCCGGCCTATGCGCTGCTGCTGTTGCTGGCGGCCGTCGGCTTCGGCTTTGCCACCGTCGGGGCGCTCCGGCAACCGACGGCAGCCGGACCGACAGAGCCCAAGACAGCGGCACCGGGAGACGCGCCATGATCCGCGTGATCTTCACCCTGACCGCCATCCTGTGCCTGCTCGGCCCGCCCTCGCCCGTGCGCGGCGAGGCACAGCAGGAGCGTGCAGTGCTGCTCGAGCCCGCCCTGTGGCGGGCCTGGAAAACCGCGTTCGTCGCGGCAGACGGGCGGGTGATCGACAATGCCAACCATGGCATCAGCCACAGCGAGGGCCAGGGCTACGGCCTGCTGCTGGCGGCCTTTGCCGACGACAAGGACGGCTTCACGCTGCTCTGGACCTGGACGCGCACGACGCTGGGGCGCGACGACGGCCTGTCGACATGGCGGTACGATCCCACACGCCGCGCGCCCAAGGACGATCCCAACAATGCGTCTGATGGCGACATCCTGATCGCCTGGGCGCTGGTGGAAGCGTTCGAGCGCTGGGGCGATCCGGCGCACCGCGACGCCGCAGCCCGCATCGCCCGCATGGTGGCGCGGCGGCTCACCGCCGAGACAGCCCTTGGCCGGGTTCTGATGCCGGCTCTGGTGGGTTTCGACCGCAAGGCCCGGCCCGACGGTCCCGTCGTCAACCCGTCCTACTGGATCTATCCGGCCCTGCCGCGGCTGGCAAGTGTCGCCGGCGAGCATGACTGGTCCCGCCTCAACGATGGCGGCCTCGCGGTGCTACGTGCGTCCCGCTTCGGCCCGCGGCGCCTGCCGAGCGAATGGGTGTCGCTGGCGGACGGCACGGCCAAGCCAGCCCGCGGTTTCGAGGCCGTCTACGGCTACAACGCCGTGCGCATTCCGCTCTACCTCGTCTGGGGCGGTGTCGCCGACCGCGAGGTGCTGGCACCGTTCATGGCAGGTCCCAACGCTCCGCCGGGGCTCGTCACGGTCGCTACCGGACAGGTGGCCGAGCCGCTGCTGCAGCCCGGCTACGCGGCGATGTCTGCCGTCGTGGCGTGCGCACTGGAGGGCACACGGCTGCCGGCCGCCCTGCGCGGCGCCGCCATGGATCTCTATTACCCCTCGACGCTGCGCCTTCTGGCGCTGGTCGCCCTAGCCCAGAAGCACCCACGATGCCTGTAACCCGTCTTGCCGCCCTGCTGTTCCTTGTTGCCGGAAGCCTGACCGCACAGGCCGAGCCCGCCGTTGGCGTCGACGAGACGGCGCTGCGCTGGTACGCGCGACACGGCTATTCGGAACGACTGGACGCCGAGATGCGGCGGCTGCGGACGCTCTATCCCGAATGGGAGCCGCCGACCGACCTGTCGTCGCCACAGAGTTTCGACGAGACGCCGCTGTGGGCTCTGTTTGCCGGCGACGACATCGAGGCGGTCGATGCCGCCATCCAGGCGCGGCGGCGGATCGAGCCGGGCTTCCGCCCGTCGGACGACCTCGCCGCCAAGCTGCAGCACCGCCGCGCACGGCGCACGATGCTGCAGGCGGCCGCAGGCGGCCGGCCACAGGATGTGCTGGCCTTGGCCGCAAAGGTTCCCGAACTCGTCGGCTGCCACGACCTGGAGGCGAGTTGGACGATTGCGGCAGCGTGGCGGGCCAAGGGCGACGAAGGGCGCGCCCATGCGATCTTCGGTGACCTGCTCGAGACCTGCCAGAAGCCTCAGGACCGGCGCTCCGTGGTCGACACGGCGGTGCCGACGCTGGGCTGGCGTGCCACCGCAGCGCTGATCGCCAAGGTGCGCCAGCGTCAACCCTCAGCCGTGCCGGCCAGCGTCGAGGCGCCGGTCACCCGCGCCGGCGTCGCCGAGGCACTGGCCGTGTCAGGCACCGCCGCCCCGCATCCGGCGGCAATCGAAGCCTGGCTTTCGGCGCTCGGCTCCTCCGCACCGGCGGACGAGGTGGCGCTGGCGGGATGGTGGTGCCGCGCTGCCGGCGACCACGCCCGTTCGCTCGTCCTGTTCGAGGCGGCCGCGACCCGCAGCAGCGGCCGCCCCGATCCGAAGACCGTCGAGGGCATTGTGCTGGCGCTCGAGGCGCTGGCACGTCGTGATGAGGCGCTGGCGATCGCCAGTGACAATGCCGACCGCTCCGAGCCGCTTGGGCGTCTGGCGGTTGATCTCGGCTCGGTGCGGTTTGCCGGAAAGCCCCGCCCGCGCCTCGACGACCGCGAAATTGCCGCCTATGCGGCGGCGACCACGCGCTGGCGCTCGGCGCCGGGTGCGGAGACACTGGGCTGGTACGCGTATGATTTCGGACAGATCGAAGCGGCGCGCCGCTGGTTCGAGACGGGGCTGGGCTGGCGGTCTTCGCGCGGGCTGGCGCTGGGGCACGTGCTGGCGACGGCGCGCCTCGGTGCCAGGGCCGAGGCGCAGCGCCTGCTGGCCGCCTACGCCTCAGAATTTCCCGACCTCACCGCGGTGAAGCTCGGCGGTACCGCGGTGGCGGTGGCGCGCGATCCGGCCGGAGTGGCGCTCGCGGCACGGGACTACCGGGGTTGCCTGCGGCATATCGAGGCCCGCAGCGGCCGCGGCATCAAGCCGTCCGACGCCATCATGAAGGGCTGGTGCCTGGTTGGGCTCGAGCGTCCGGCCGAAGCGGCCGCGGCCTTCGAGGCCGGCATGGGCGGATCACCGACGCTGCGCGAGGAGGCGTCCTACGGGCGCTCGATTGCGGCCCTGCGCGCTGGCCGGCCCGACCTTGCCGACCGGACCGGCACCATCGCGCCGCAGCGGCGCCGCGAGATCGACGGCGCGCTGCTGGGCGAGGAGGCCGCGGCGGCCTACCGGGCCGGCCAGTGGGGACGCACCCTCGCCCTGCTCGACCAGCGCGCCGGGCTGCTCCCGGAAAGCCGCGACCTGTCGCTGCTGCGTGGCTGGACACTCGACCATCTCGGTCGCCGCGAGGCGGCCGAAGCGATCTTCACGGCCCTCGACCGCAGCCTCTCGACCCCCGAAAGCCAGCAGGCCATGGCCGCGATGGCGTCGCGGCGGGAACGCGGCAACTGAAACCCGGAACCTTTGCCATGGCCATCCTGCACCGCACAGTCTGGACACTTCTCGCCGCCTTGGCTCTGGTGGGCTGCACGATCCTGCCGGAGACCACCAGCGGGATCATCGTGCCACCCCGTCGGCCGGCGCCCTGGGCGGCACTACCGCCCGAGGCCGGCGAGGTGCTGTCGGTTGTCGAGCGCGACGATCCCGACATCCGGACCCAGCGCATCGTTCTGGCAGGACAGTCCAGCCAGGCTGGCGAGAACATGATCCAGATCTCGCGCCCGGGCCTCGACTCGCCGCGTGCCACCCTGTTTGCACCGCCCACCCAGGCCACCATCGAGGATGAACTCGCCGATGTCTTCCCCGGCATGGTGATGACCATCGACGGTGCCATGCGAACCAACGGCTACGGGGCGTACGGGCTGGCCACGGGGCGACGCAAAGGCGAATCCTGTGTCTATACGTGGCAGTGGCTCGACCGTTTCGCGACCTCTGAGGCGCGGCTATCGGTCCTGCTGAAGTCCGATCCGGCGTCGATCCGCGTGCGCCTGTGCGGCCGCATGCCGCCTGAGCAGCTTGCAGCCATCGCAGCCCGGCTGTGGCTGCCGGTGCCCGGCCGCAGCGGCCTCATCCCGCCGCCCGACCTCGGCGGTCGCGACCTGATCAGCCGCTCGCGGATGGCGCCCTCCCCCGACTCGACCTCGTCCCTGCGCCCGTCGAAGATGACCGTGCGGTCGGAGCCGCAGCTGGCCGAGCCTCTGCCCGAGCGGATGCCGCATTTGCGACCGAGCATCGTGCCCACGGAGCCGCGGCCGCTGCCGACCGGCAGCCCCCGCATTCCGCTGCCGACGGGCCAGTGACCGTTCGGCAGCGTCTGGATCAGTAACGGGCGCGGACGGTGGCGTAGCGTCGCTCGGTGCCGCAGGGGCGAAGCGTGTAGGCGCGATACGATCCGCTGGCCCAGCGGCGTGGCGGATGCTCGCAATAGCCCTCGTAGCGGGCGGACACCGGCACTTCGCGCAGCGCCACCACCGGGCCGCGGAACTCGCCCTCATAGGACAGCACCGGGCTGCTGATGACCGGGCGCGAACTGCAGCCGGCCAATCCCAGCGCCAGAGCGAGGATCGGTGCCGCGATGGCGATCTGCATTGTCCACTCCCCAAACCACACGACCTGCAGTTTAGCCGACCATGACCACGTCAAGATAGGCGTAGTTTACGCGGTATTAAGCATGAATTCGTACGGTGTTGCGTCATCATCACGCCGGAGCCCTCGATGAGCGCATCACTGCAGGCCGCACTGCCCCAGGGTGATGCTCTCGACAGCGCGAAGGCACGCTCCTTCATCGAAGGGCTGTCGACTCGCGTCGACAAGCTCGGCGAGCTTGTCGAGGTGGCAGGGTCGATCACCAGCGCCGTGGAGGAGGTGTTCGAGGCGACGGACAGTATCCACGATGTGGCGGTTGCCGCCGAGCAGATGATCCGGGTCAATGAGGCGATCTCGTCGACCGCGACGGCTGCGCAGGCCTCGGCCACTGCCGTGCGGGAGGGCCTCATGGGGGCGACGACCTCGATCCGCGACGGCCTCGACGGTGCGCGCCGCGGAATCAAAACGCTAGCCTCGGGCGCGAGCCTGTTCTCCAGCACTCTGGGCGATGCCACCGCAACCGTGCAGAAGATCAGCAGCTCAAGCGACGCCATCAACGCGATTGCGCGGGAAATCCAGCTGATCGCGATCAATGCCGGGGTCGAGGCGGCGCGCAGCGGTGTCGCCGGTCGCGGTTTCGCCGTGATTGCCAACGCCATCAAGGACCTGGCCGAGCAGACACGGGCCGCGACCGCCGAGAACGCGCGCCAGCTGGCGTCCCTGCGCAAGGCGATCGAGACACTCGACAGCCAGAGCCGCGCCAACGCGGCGGAGGCCCTTGCCGCCAGCGCCGAGAGCGCGCGAATTGCAGAAAGGCTCGCCGCCTTCGACGCGTTTGGCCGCACCGTGCACGTCCTGGTCGCCGACATTGAGGGAATCGCCGGCCCGATCACCGACAACATCCGCGTGTGCAAGGGCGTGCTTGATCAGCTGGAAGCGGTGGACAACCGGGTCGACCGGTCCCGGTTGGGATTTGCGGAGGCCACGCAGCGCATCAACGCGCTCGTCCAGACGACGCAGGACCTCGTCGGCTACATCGCCGAATCGACGATCGAGGCCAAGGACGGGCAGCTGATCGCGTCCTGCCAGGACGCGGCGAAGCGGATCTCGGCGCTGTTCGAGGCCGCCATCGCCGCCGGTGACATCAGCATCAACGACCTGTTCGACGATAGCTACCAGCCGGTGCCGGGCAGCAACCCCGAACAGGTGATGACCCGCTTCGTGCGGCTGACTGACCGGCTGCTGCCGGCCATCCAGGAGCCGATCCTCGGGATCGATCCGCGGATCGTCTTCTGCGCGGCGGTGGACCGCAACGGCTACCTGCCGACCCACAACAAGATCTATTCCCAGCCGCAGCGCGCCGGGGACCCGACCTGGAATGCCGCCCATTGCCGCAACCGGCGGATCTTTTCCGACCGCACCGGGCTGTCCGCAGGCCGCAACCTGAAGCGGTTTCTGGTCCAGACCTATCGCCGCGACATGGGCGGCGGCCAGTTCGCCCTGATGAAGGACATTTCCGCCCCGATCCATGTCCGCGGGCGGCACTGGGGCGGGTTCCGCATCGGCGTGAAGGCCTGAGCCTTCACTCCGCCGGCGGCCGCGACAGGCCGGGGAACAGCCGCATCGCCAGCGGCACGATGATGGCCACCATGACGAAGCGCGCCAGGTGGTGCAGCGCGACATAGACAGGGTCGAGCCCGAGCGAGAAGGCCAGCACGGTCATCGCCTCGATGGCGCCCGGCGCGAAGGCCACGACCGTATCGCCGAGCGGCTGGCCGACAACCGCCGTGACAAGAGCGGCAAAGCCCCATGCGACACCCAGCGAGGCCACCAGACAGACGATGGCTGCCGGCAGCGTCCACAGCACGGCCATGCCGTC
>JBMOJG010000078.1:0-8734 GCA_049316925.1 Alsobacter sp.
AGCCGATGGTTCGCCACGCGCACATCATCCTGGGCCATCTGTTCGCCGTCACCACCAATCCGGCCGAGGCGTCCGGCCAGGGACTGGCCATGGCCGCCCGAGCGGGTGCCGTCATTGCCGACGCGGAGTTCGTGCAGTTCCACCCCACCGCCCTCGATGTCGGCCGCGATCCGGCGCCGCTCGCCACCGAGGCGCTGCGCGGCGAGGGCGCGGTCCTGGTCGACGGCACGGGCCACCGGTTCATGCTCGAACTCTACCCCGAGGCCGAACTCGCCCCCCGTGACACGGTCGCCCGCGGTGTCTTCGCCGCCATCATGGCCGGTCGCGGCGCCTTCCTGGACGCGACCGAGGCGATCGGCGCCGCTTTTGCTGCGCGCTTCCCCACCGTCTACGCCGCCTGCCGGGCTGCCGGCATCGACCCGGCGGTCAGCCGCATTCCGGTCGCGCCAGCCGCCCACTACCACATGGGCGGCATCGCCACCGACGGCCGGGGCCGCACCAGCCTGCCGGGCCTGTGGGCGATCGGCGAGGTGGCGTCGACCGGTATCCACGGCGCCAACCGGCTGGCGTCGAACTCCCTGCTGGAGGCGGTCGTCTTTGCCGCCCGCGCCGCCGCCGACCTGCGCGCGGTTCCGCTGCCGGTAGTGACGGAACAGGAAACTGCGGCTGATCTCTCATACCGCTCATCAGCGGACTGGCGTCCGGATGGTCTCGCTTTGCGTCGGCTCATGACGGAGCGGGTCGGGGTCCTGCGCGATGCCGACGGCCTTGCTTTGGCTTGCGCGGACATCATGCGAATGGAAGCGGATGCGCCGCATCCCGCCCTGCGCAACCGCACCACCGCCGCCCTGCTCGTGGCCGCGGCTGCCTTCGCCCGCCGGGAGACCCGGGGCGGCCACGCCCGGACCGACTGGCCGGCGGCTGACCCTGCCCAGGCGCGGCGGTCCCGCCTGACCCTGCCGCAGGCCCGCGGCATTGCTTTGTCCGCTGTCTCGGGAGCCGGCCTTGCCGGCAAGGTGTTGCCATGATCGATGACTTGAACCCGCTGCTGGTCGACGAGGCGGTGCGCCGCGCCCTTCACGAGGACCTCGGCCGCGCCGGTGACATCACAACACAGGCGACGGTTCCGGCCGGCCGGACCGCCGAACTGGCCATTGTCGCCCGTCGACCTGGCCGGATCGCAGGCTTGCCGCTGGCAAAGGCTGCCTTCGTGACGCTCGATCCGACCGTGGCCTTCACCGCCGCCTGTGCCGATGGCGATGCGGTGCAGCCCGGCACGGTCATCGCCCGGGTGGCCGGGCCGGCGCGCGCCATCCTCTCGACGGAGCGCGTCGCCCTGAACTTTCTCGGCCGGATGTCGGGGATCGCCACGCTGACCGATGCCTTCGTGTCGCGGACCGCCGGCACGCGCGCCCGGATCGTCTGCACCCGCAAGACGACCCCGGGTTTGCGGGTCTTCGAGAAATACGCCGTGCGCTGCGGCGGCGGGCGCAACCATCGCTTCGGTCTCGATGACGCCGTCCTGATCAAGGACAACCACGTCGCGGTTGCGGGCGGCATCGCTGAAGCGCTGAGGGCCGCCAAGGCAGCCGTCGGTCATCTGGTCAAGATCGAGATCGAGGTCGACACGCTGGACCAGCTTGATGCCGTCCTGGCCGAAGGGGCCGACGTGGTGCTGCTCGACAACATGCCGCCGGCCATGCTCATCGAGGCGGTGCGCAGGGTTGCCGGCCGGATGCTGACCGAGGCCTCGGGCGGCATCGACCTCGACACGGTCCGGGCGGTGGCCGAAACCGGCGTCGACATGATCTCGGTCGGGGCGCTGACCCATTCGGCACCCGTTCTCGACCTCGGTCTCGACATTGCAATCGCCTGAAGCGACCCAAACCGGAATCGCCGTAGGCCCCCGCAGCTGACTGGACCGCGGGCTGTCACGTCGACGTCCGGCCACTCTCGCTCCGTCAATCCGGCGCGCTGGCAGGCGGGGGCTGGGGCGGCGCCGGCCGGGCAAAGACCAGCTTCTGGTAGACGAGGCCGATGCCGACCAGCACCAGGCCGAGGCCGATGAACGACAGCGCCCGCAACGGCCCCGTCAGCCCCGACATGTCGACCAGGAACACCTTGGCCACCGTCAGCACGATGTAGCCGGCCGAGGCCAGCCGGGCCATGCGCGAACCGCGCAGGATGCCCACGGCCAGAAGCACAAGCCCCACGACCAGGAATGCGGCCGAATAGGTGTAGAGCTCGCCATCCGACGTGCTGCGCCACACCGCCACCGCCGGTCCCTTCCATAAAAAGCGGATCTGCAGGACCAGCCACGCGAAGGACAGCAGGAAGCCGAGCAGCGCCGCGATCGCCACGAACCACTGGGGCCGCCGGCCTTGCGCCCGCCACGCCAGAAGCGCCGACGCCAACGCCGGCGCCAGATAACCGGCCAGCAGCGAATTGAAGAGAGCGCCGCCGAGGATCGTCTCGCCGCTCTGGACCAGCGGGTTTTCGACAAGCAACAACCCGAGCAGCGCGCCTCCCAGCGACAGGAAGCCGAACACATAGGTGCCGATCCGCAGCACTCTGCTGTCGCGGATCCTGTCGAGGCTGACGAGCGCCGTGGCGATCAGCAGTCCGGACGTCACCTGCAGGCCGAGTTCGAGATGGTCGGTGTCCTGGGTGTCGATCCGTCCGGTTATCGCGTGGCGGATCTCCAGCGCCACCAGCAGGCCAGTGAACACCAGCGCCAGCCCCTCGCACAGCGCCACGACGCCGTCCCGCTTGCTGCGGCCAAGGAGCACCGCCGCACCGGCAAACGAGACAGCCGGAACGCCGTAGCCCCACAGCAGCCAGTTGAGGATCGGCAGGCGCCCGACATCGCCGCCCATCACCGTCGGGTCGTAGGCGAGCCGTCCCAGCACGACCAGCCCGAGCGCGCCGACGGCCAGCCGCAGGCTTCCCACCGGCTCGCGCGACGTGACCACGGCGGCGCCCAAGGCCGACAGCGCCAGCGCCACCGTCAGGGCCCCGCGGTCGAGCACCATCACGAGCCCGATCGAAAGCGCCGCCAGGGTTGCGGCTGCAAATGCCTCGTAGCCGAGGGCCGCAGCCGTGCCGCCGGTGTCGCGCGCGCCCCGCAGCGTTCCGGTGGCCAGCAGGAAGGCGACGGCGAGCCCGCCTGCCGCGAGGCCAAAGGGCAGGGATTCGTCGAAGCCGCGCAGCCGCCACCAGGCGAGAACAACCATCGCGAGCGGTGCCAGAGTTCCGGCGACGGCCCAGGGAACAGCGCCGCTGAGCGGCAATGCAGGGCTGCGCAAGAGCCGCGCCCAGGCCGCCACCGCGACCGCAGCAACAGACAGAACCGCGAAAAGCAGGAAGCTCCACACCGCATCCGGCATTGGCGGCACGCCGACGCCACCGGGCAGCACACGCACCCCCTCGGCCATCGCCTCCCGGGCAACAGGCCAGGCGGCAGCACCGATCAGCAGCACGGCCGCCGCCAGCACGGAGGTACCTGCCACCGGGGCATACCGGAAGGCTGTGGCCAGCAGCATCGCCGCCATCACTGCGGCAAACAGCGGCCGCGACAGGCCGTCGACGCCGGCCCCCAGCAGGATCATGCCGGCAATGCCGGCAAAGCCCGCGAGGATCGGCAGGGCCACCCGGTCGGGCACGGCTTCGGCATCGTCCGTGCCCCGATAGGGCCCGGCCACCAGCATGATGATCGCCAGTCCCGTCTGGAAAACCGCATGCGCCATCGCGGCCAGAACCTGCGTGCTCGGCAACTCGATCGCGAAGATGATTCCCCACAGGCCGGCGCCGATGGCGGCCGCGCAGGCGAGCCAGGCCCAGTGGCGAACCCGCGCGAGCCCGTAGGCACCACCGGTTGCGGCCGCCAGGTACAGCACTACCGGCCAGGCTTGCGGATCACTGGACTCGACCAACAGCGGCACGACGAAGGCCGCTGCGAGGCCGAGGCCGGCCAGCATCGGCCCGTGAACCGCTGCCAGCGCCATCGTGGCGAAGGCGACGGCGCCCAGCAGCGCGAAGCCGCCGATCGGACCGACAAAGCCGTAGAGCGCATGCGCCGCATAGACGGTGCCGAACGCCGCCACCGTCCCGGCAGCGGTCAGGATCGAGGGCACATGCGCCGAGGGGATCGCGGCCAGCGCTGGCGCGCGGCCATCCCGTTCGCGCCGCCGCATGACCTCGCCTGCGGCCACCAGCGCGACGGCAAACACGGCGCCGAACAGCGTGCGTGCCGCCGGGCCGAACCAGCCTTGCTCGATCGCATAGCGGACGAGGAACAGCCCGCCCAGCGCCAGCGCGAGCCCGCCGAGCCACACAGCCCAGCGGGTGCCGATGGCCTCCTCCAGGCTGCGGCCCGGCGCAGCGGCGGGCGGGATCGCGGCCGAGGCCGGCGGCCCTTCGCCGCCTTCTACAGCAATCGCGGGGCGTACTGCCTCAGGATCGGCAGGCGCTGCCGAGCCCCATGGCGCGGTCGGTTCCAGGCCTTCTTTGGGCACCTGTTGGGGTCTGTCTGGTCCAGATGCGGCCTCTGGCTGTTCGGGGTCGGCCGTGACGGGAGGCGGGGTTGGCGCGCCAGCCGGTGCTGGGCCGGGTCTGAAGGTGCTGCCTTCGGTGGCAACTGGCGGCGCGGCCGCACCGAGCTGCGCCTCGAGGACCCTCAGCCGTGCCTCCAGCGCGTCAGCCCGGCGCAGCAGGCCGACCGTGCGGACAAATCCCCAGACGCCCAAAACCGGGATGGCCAGTGCGGCGAAGCCCAGGATCACAAATTCCACGGACATCCTCCTGCTGGGGATCAGGCTAGAGGATCCCGGTGATGATCGCCAGAATACGTTGGTTCCAGCAGATCAGCGGCTGCGCAACCGCAGCCCAGGTGCCGGCCGTTCCTGCACCACGTCCCGGCGGAAGCGGAACAGCGCCGCTGGCCGGCCACCGGTTGAGGCGCTTTGACCCGTCGGTTCGACCAGTGCCGCAGCCTCCATGACCCTCCGGAAGTTCTGCGTGTGCAGGTGTCGACCTGAGATCGCCTCGACCGTGCGTTGCAGCGCCGTCAGCGTGAACGTCTCCGGCAACAGTTCGAACACCACCGGGCGGTACTTCAGCTTGGCGCGCAGCCGCCCCATGGCCGTCGCCAGGATCCGGCGATGGTCGAACCGTAGCGGCACCCCGAGGGTCGGAGGTGTCGCGCGGGCGAGCGCGGCGCTGCGCCCGTCACGACGGGCTTCCTCGGTCAGCCCGGCCTCGTAGAGCAGCTCGTAGCGCTCCAGCACGCGCTCCTCGTCCCAGCCGGCCGGCTGTGGCTGTTCCGGCGTGGTCCCGAAGCTCAGCCGCAGCCGCTCGGCGCGCGACAAGGCGCGCCGGTCGCCCTCGGCCCGCTCGCCCGCACGGTCGGCCGCCCACACCGCGAGCGCCGGCAGGATCTCACGGTCGAGGATCGGTGGCCGGCCGCCGCGCCAGTCCTCCCACGGGAAATAGCCGTACCAGGGCCGGAATGACGCGCCTTGCGGGAGCGCGGTCTCGGCCGTGTTGCGCGTCAGCGCCAGATAGCCGATCGACACCACATGCGGCGCCGCATCGTCCGGGCTGGCGTGCCGGCCGCGGTCGCCAAACGTGTAGAGCTGCTCGACATAGCCCATCGACAGGCCGGTCTGCTCCGCCACGAAGGCGCGGAGTCCGATTTCCAGCGTGCGGTGCGACAGGGGATCGAAGCGGCCGGACGGCAGCCCGGCGGCGCCGTCCGCGTCCTGGGCGATGAGGATCAGCGGCGTGTCGGTCTCCACCGCCACCACGGCGGCGGCGGCACCGATCTCGATGGCGGTTTCGGCCCTGGCCATGCGGTCAGGTGACGGGGAGCGCGAAGGGCGTCCCCTCGAAGGCATCGGCACCGCGGCCGATGGCCGCCACGGCCTCGCGCATCCGCCCGTCGCGCCGCAGGATGTCGTCGGCGACCGCCACCAGCCTCGAATTGGGCGTCGCCGAGGGCGACGCGCGCCGCAGCGTCGCGGCCAGCTCCATCTCGTCGCGGTCAGGCTGAAGCGCGCACAGCGAGATGAATGCGCCGGCGGTGGAACGGCTAATGCCTGCCCAGCAATGGATCACCATCGGCTGGCCGCGGTCCCAGGCCCGCGCGAAGGCCAGCAACTGCTCCACATGCACCTTGGCCGGCACGATGTGACCGTCCTGCGGGTCGACAATGTCGCTGACGCCGATGAACAGGTGACGGTCCGCGGCAATGCCCGGCGGGCAGGGGACCGTCGTGGCCGCGTTGATCAGCGTCACCACATGGCTGGCCCGGCTGGCCGCCACGGTCTCGTGCAAGCGCGACAGCGGCGTGACATGGATGCTCGGCATGGCCACTCCGGCGTTGAAGTTGCATCAGTCTAGCGCGATTCCGTGACAGCGCGCGCCGCCTCAAGCGCCCAAAACCGAGCCAGGAACCGGTCCTTGGCCGTGTCAGCCGTCCAGGGATCGAGCATCGGCTCGAAGCGGGCCGGGACCGCCGCCGGCCGCCCGAACAGGCGCAGCGCCTCCTCATGGCTGAACCCGGCAAGGCGTGTGGCCTCCAGGAACGCTGCGGCCCTGTCGGCTGTCTTTGCGAGGCCGGCCAAAGGCTGCGACGGCGTCGCCGGCAGGCCGAAGCGCAGATGGATCGCCGCCAGAAGCCGGCGCTCGATGCCCTTGTAGCCGTCGCCCAGCACCGCCTTGAACGGCGAGATGATGTCGCCGATCACGTATTCGGGCGCATCGTGCAGCAGCACCACCATCCGGTCGCGCGGCTGCAGCTCCGGTGATGCCGCGCCGGCCACGGCCTCGACCAGCAGCGAGTGCTGCGCCACCGAGAACACGTGCGGACCCTGGGTCTGGCCGTTCCAGCGGGCAACCCGCGCCAGCCCGTGGGCGATATCCTCGATCTCGATGTCGAGGGGTGATGGGTCCAGCAGATCGAGCCGCCGCCCCGACAGCATCCGCTGCCAGGCGCGCGGAGTCTTGGCGGAGCCGGTCACAGCCCTGCGCCCAGCGCCTCGCATTCGGCATGCCTGTAGCAGCCGACGAGGTGGTCGTTGGTCATGCCGACGGCCTGCATGAAGGCGTAGACGATCGTCGGGCCGACAAAGTTGAAGCCTTGCGCCTTCAGCGCTTTCGACATGCGCCGTGCCGCCTCGGACTCGGTCGGCACCTCGGTACTGTCGCGGAAATTCGTACGCACCGGCCGCCCGTCGACGAAATCCCACATAAATGCGGCGAACGAGCCGCGTTCCTGGATCGCCAGCCACGCCCTCGCGCTGCGGACCGACGCCTCGATCTTCGAGCGGTTGCGCACGATCCCGGGATCGGCCATCAGCGCCTCGATCTTCCCGGGTCCCCAGGAGGCAATCACCTCGGGGTGGAATCCCTCGAACGCCGCGCGGAAATTCTCGCGCTTGCGCAGGATGGTGATCCAGGCAAGTCCGGCCTGGAACCCGTCGAGAACCAGCTTTTCAAACAGCGCCCGGTCGTCGAACTCGGGAACGCCCCAGTCAGTGTCGTGATAGGTGACGTAGAGCGGATCGGTGCCCGCCCAGGCGCAGCGGGCGCGACCGTCTGGATGCTGGATCGGAGGGCTCATGCCTGAGCTTTAGCGGCTTCCCAAGGGAACGGAAAGTCCGCGAAACCCGGCTTTTCAGGACGAAACGCCAGGCCGCCTGCCGTCAGCGGCTCGCCAGCCGCCATCGCGTCGGCGATCCGGTCGAGCCGCAGCAACGCCAGCGCCACGCCGCCGGGCGCTGCCGCGCCGATCCGTCCCGCCACCTTGTCGCCAGCCAGCGCCTCGCTGCCGTCGGGCGGCGAGATCCCGTCCGCGAACCGCACCGGGATGACCCGGGTCCGGGCCGTGCCCCGGTGCTGCATGCGCGACACCACCTCCTGGCCGACATAGCAGCCCTTCTGGAAATCGACGCCGCCGAGCAGGTCCATGTCGGCCTCATGCGGAAACGTGTCGCCATAGACGAAGTCGACGCCACCTGCCGGCACGCCAAAACCGATCCGACGGGCTGCGTAGTCGTCCGCCGTTGCGTCGGCCGCAGCGGACAACTCATCCCGCTCGCCGATGATCCGGTGGCCCAGAGCGGGCAGGCGGGGATCGGTAAAGGCGGTCCCAAGGTCTGTGACCTGTGTGTCCCATATCGCTGCGACGCCGAGGCTCGCGGACAGGTCGTCGACCGTGACCCGGGCCCGCAACCTGTAGAACCCCAGCTTGCGCGCCAGATCCGCCGCGAGCGCCCGCGGTACGTCGAGCAGCAGGCCGCCCGGATCGGCCGTGACGATGAAGTCGACGATGATCTTGCCCTGCGGGGTCAGCAGCGCCGCGTAACGGCCGGCCCCGGTCTCGACCCCCGCGACCGAACTGGTGACGAGTCCGTCGAGGAAGGAGCGGGCATCCTCGCCCCCGACCCCGATGACACCGCGGTCGGGCAGCACAGCGACGGGCATGGGAAGTCCTTTCGTCGGAGCTGGTCCGAATGTGTCGCAGCGGTTGTCTTGGATTAGGTATGCCGCATTTCGGCGGCATCAAGGCTCGGCACAGGACCGGGTGCGGGCGGCCTGGTCATGCGCCGTAACGGCCGACCAGTTCACGCGCCAGCCGCGAGCCCTCGGTGAGATAGCGGGCGATCAGCAGCTCGGCATTCGGCGTGCAGCGCCTGTAGGTGCTGCAGTAGAAGCAGACATGACAGGGCTAGGG
>JBMOJG010000079.1:0-8729 GCA_049316925.1 Alsobacter sp.
ACTCCGGCGTGACGAACATGCTGTGGTGCTTGTCCTTGATCTCGTCGAGCGCATAGCCCATCGCGGCGAGGAAATTGGCATTGGCGGCGAGGATGATGCCGTCCGGCGAGAGGTGGATGATCGCCTGCGACTTGTCGAGGGCGCGCATCACGGCCATCGCGTCGGCGGCGCTGCCAGCCGAGGAGCCAAAGCTGAACAGGGACATGTGACACTCCGGTTTGGCGCGCCCGTTCCCCGGGCCGCGGTGTTCAAGACGGGGGAGCCTTTGGCCAGACGGAACCGAACTGTCGATCAACCGGCCAATTGCAAGGGTTCTGTCGGAGCCTCGCGGGTGATCGCGTGGACATTCAGCAGCGAGATGACGCTTTCACCACGCACCACGAAGTGGCTGACCAGATCCTCGTCGCTGAACATCGCAGGGGACGGCCGCAGGTCCGAGGGATCAACGTCGAGAATGTCGGAGACCGCATCGGCGACGATGCCGCACATGCGCCTGCCGAGATCCACCACCAGCACGACGCGGGCGGTCTGGTCCATGCAATCGCCCAGGCCGATCAGCTTGCGCAGGTCGTAGACCGCGATGAGATTGCCGCGAAGATTGAGCACGCCCAGCACCTGCGGGGCCGCGTTGGGCAGCGGCGTGGTCGGCTGCCAGCCCTTGATCTCCCGAACGACGGCGACATCGACACCGAAGGCTCGGTTGTCGACCCGGAAGGTGACCACCTGCGTCGGGAAGGGCCAGTCTGTTGACCCTGTCTCCGGGGCGGCAGTTGTACTGCTGGCCATGAGCATCCTCATATCTTGTTGTTTTCGAGGATTTAACGCGGCGCATTAATGACAGATTAAAATGGCATAAAATACATCGCCTAGGTGTTCATTCGTCGAAAAAATTGGCGTGCATCAAATGGCAGACAAATAAAATACAATATCGTCCGGACGTTCGATAACGAGCCGGCGACAATTCCGCGCCTGTCGCGACCATAGCCAGCCTGCTGTCCGTGATTGTCGCCTGCAATCCACGGCCGGGCGGGCCCTGCTCCGGTGCTGTCTTGCTAAACCGCTGTCGCAAACAGGTCGTAGGCATCAGCGCGGTCGACCTTCACGGTCAGCAGATCGCCCGGGCGCAGTGGCCGGCGGCTGGCAATGTGGACCTTGCCGTCGATCTCCGGGGCATCCCAGCGCGACCGGCCAATAGCGCCGGTCGGCGTCGTCGTGTCGACCAGCACCTTGATGCGCTGGCCAATGCGCGACGCAAGGCGCCGGGCGCTGATCGCCTGCTGGGTCTCCATGAACCTGCGGAAGCGCGATGCCTTGACGTCGTCGGGAACCGTCTCGAGGCCAAGATCGTTGGCGGTGGCGCCGGTCACCGGCTCGTACTTGAAGCAACCGACCCGCTCGAGCTTCACCTCGCGCAGCCAGTCGAGCAGCAGCTCGAAATCAGCGTCGGTCTCGCCCGGAAATCCGACGATGAAGGTGGAGCGGATTGCCAGATCCGGACAGGTCTCGCGCCAGCGGCGGATGCGCTCCGCCGTCTTTTCCTGTGCGGCGGGGCGGCGCATCGCTTTCAGGACCGCTGGCGAGGCGTGCTGGAACGGAATGTCGAGATAGGGCAGCACGACGCCGTCGGCCATCAGCGGGATGACGTCGTCGACATGCGGGTAGGGATAGACGTAATGCAGGCGGACCCAGGCGCCGAGTGAGCCGAGCTCACGCGCAAGGTCGACGAACCGGGCCGGCACCTCGCGGTCGCGCCAGCGGCCGGGCGCATAGCGGATATCGAGCCCGTAGGCCGATGTGTCCTGCGACACCACCAGCAGCTCCTTGACGCCGGCGGCGACGAGCTTCTCGGCCTCGCGCAGCACCTCGGCGACCGGTCGGGAGACAAGATCGCCGCGCAGCTTGGGGATGATGCAGAAGGTGCAGCGGTTGTTGCAGCCTTCCGAAATCTTCAGATAGGCGTAGTGGCGCGGGGTCAGCTTGATGCCCTGCGGCGGAACCAGATCCATGAACGGATCATGCGCCGGCGGCACGGCCGCATGGACCGCGTTGACGACGCTCTCATAGGCCTGCGGGCCGGTGATGGCGAGCACGCCCGGGTGGACGGCGCGGATGCTGTCGGCCTCGGCGCCCATGCAGCCGGTAACGATGACCTTGCCGTTCTCCGCCAGCGCCTCGCCGATGGCCGCCAGGGATTCGGCCTTGGCGCTGTCGAGGAACCCGCAGGTGTTGACGATCACCGCATCGGCGCCGGCATGCGAACGGGTGAGCTCGTAGCCCTCGGCGCGCAGCTGGGTGATGATCCGCTCGCTGTCGACCAGGGCCTTGGGGCACCCGAGCGACACGAAGGAAATGCGGGGAGAGGCCGTCATATGCGTGCTGGATCCCGGATTGGTGGCGCGCCCGCACGGGCCGCCGCGCGTCTCCCTAGCGCATTTCGCGCCGCAGCGGTACCGCGCGCGGTCGATCGCCATCGTAACGGCGAATATGAAAGGAAACACAGGCCCGGCGCGATTGCCGTTGCTTCCGCTTGCCCCGAACGGGCGCTAGCCTCACGCCTTAACGAGACAAACCGCGGGGAGGGCGATGGCTGAGACCACGCCGGGAGGACTAGCCGGGGAGGAGGCCGTCGATCCGGCGACCCTGCCGGCGCGGATCCATCTGCTCGTTGCGGAACAGGCCGCCGCGCGCCCGCAGGCCTGCGCCTTTGTCGACCACGACGGCCGACGGTTCAGCTGGTCGCAGACCGAGGCGGCTGTCGACGCCGCAACCCAGCGGTTGCAGTCGGCCGGCGTCGGGCCGGGCGACCGGGTCATGGTGGTGCAGGAGAACTGCGTCGCCGCCGTTGCCGTCCTGATGGCTGCAAGCCGATTGGATGCGTGGGCGGTGCCGCTGAATGCGCGGCTGGCGGCGCCGGAGATTGCCGCCATCCGCAACCATTGCGCACCGCGGGCCATCGTGTTCACCACCGGCGTCTCGGCCCATGCCGGTGCCCATGCGTCGACCAGCGGTGCCGGGGAGGCAGACGATCCCGCCTATGGCAGTCTCGCGATCGTTGGCCAGCTGCCCGGGGAACCTTCGGCGGTCGAGGCGGACGGACGCCGGCAGGTGGCGGCGCTGCTCTACACGTCCGGCACCACCGGCCAGCCCAAGGGCGTGATGTTGACCCACGCCAATCTTCTGTACATCGCGCTGGTGTCAGGGCGTATCCGGGCGCTTGCCGCCACGGACCGGGTCTACGGCGTTCTGCCTGTCAGCCATATTTTCGGGCTCGCCTCGACGATGCTCGGCAGCATCGCGGCGGGCGCCCGTTTTGAACTCGTGCCGCGGTTCGATCCGTCTCACCTGGCTACAGCACTGGCGTCCGGGATCACGGTGCTGCAGGGCGTGCCACCGATGTTTGCGCAGCTGCTCGACCATCTCGATGGTCTGGGTGAGCCGCTTGCCGCTCCCGCGCTGCGCTATCTGTCGTCCGGCGGCGCGCCGCTCGACATCGACTGGAAGCGCCGCATGGAGGCGCGGTTCGGCGTGGCGCTGAACAATGGCTACGGGCTCACCGAGAACGCCCCGACCGTGGCCCAGACCCGCATCGACCGGAAGCGCGATGACGACAGTGTCGGCTGGCCGCTGCCCGGTGTCGCCGTGCGTGTCGTCGGGCCGAACGGCGAGGACATCCGGGGCGGCGAGGTGGGCGAGCTCTGGGTGAGGGGACCGACCGTCATGGCGGGCTATTACCGCGATCCTGCGGCCAGCGCCGCCGTGCTGACGGGGGAAGGCTGGCTGCGCACCGGCGATCTCGGGCGTCGGGATCCAGACGGTGCGCTGTTCCTCGTCGGACGGTCCAAGGAGCTCATCATCCGCTCGGGGTTCAACGTCTATCCGCCGGATGTCGAGGCGGCGCTCAACGCCCATCCGGACGTGGTGCAGGCGGCCGTGGTCGGCCGTGCGGTAAAGGGCAACGAGGAGATCCTCGCCTTCGTCGAGCTGACGCCCGGATCGCAGCTCACCCGTGCCGCGCTGGCGGACTTTGCAGCCACAAGGCTGGCGGCCTACAAGCGGCCGCAGCACCTGTTCGTCCTCGACCGGATCCCGGCGACCTCGACGGGCAAGCTGCGCAAGCATGTGCTCGCCGCGCTGGCGGACGGGCTGATCGAAACGGACGGCGGATGGACGCGAACCTGAAACACGAGCAGGAGGCCGGCAGCCCGCTGCAGCACTTCCTGGGCTACACGCTGACCCAGTGGGAACCCGACCGTGCGGTCGTGACCCTGACGCTGCGGCAGGAGCACCTCAACCGCAGCGGCACGATGCATGGCGGCGTCATCGCCATGCTGGCCGACGCGGCCGGCGGCTATTGCGGCTGTTACTGTGCCGAACCCGGAACGGCGCGCTATTCGGTCAGCCTGTCGCTAACGGTCGATTTCGTTGCCGCCATCCGCGGCGGGACCGTGGTGGCGGAGGGCCGGCGCATCGGCGGCGGCAAGACGATCTTCTTCGGCCGCATCGAGATCCGCGACGAACAGGGCCAACTCTGCGCCACCGCCTCCGGGACGTTCCGCTATGTCGGAACGCCCCGCTGACGCCGGACCAGCCTCCCGCCTTCGCACTGCAACATGTCTGCGCTAGGCTCACATTCCATTCGAACGCAAGGAACGGCCATGAAGATCCTCGGACTGTCGGGAAGCCTGCGGAAGGGCTCGTTCAACACCGCCGCGCTGCGCGCCGCGCAGGAGCTCGTGCCGGCCGGGTCGAGCCTGACCATCGCGCGCATCGACGACCTGCCGCACTATGACGACGATGTCCGTGTGGCGGGCTATCCCGAGCCGGTTCAGCGGCTGCGGGCCGAGATCGCCGCGGCGGACGCGGTCGTGTTCGCCACGCCGGAATACAATTATTCGATCTCCGGCGTGCTCAAGAACGCCATCGACTGGGCCTCGCGGGCGCCGGACCAGCCCTTCAACGAGAAGCCGGTCGCGATCATGGGCGCCAGCATGGGGATCCTGGGCACGGCGCGCGCGCAGTACCAGCTCCGGCAGATGCTTGTCTTCCTCAACGCGTTCCCGATCAACAAGCCCGAGGTGATGATCGGCCAGGCGCAGACCAAGTTCGACGCCGAGGGTCACCTCACCGATGCGCCGACGCGCGAGTTCATCGCCAAGATGCTCGAGGCGCTGGTCGACTGGGCGGCCCGCATCAAGCGCTGAGCCGCAGGTTCAGCGCCGTCCGTCGCGCTGCTGGGGCTTGGTGACATAGGGCGCCAGCAGCGTGCGATAGGCGTAGTCCACCTGGGCGTATTCGTCGGCGCAGCCCTCCGCGCGGTCCTCCGGCAGGAGCTTCTGCGTCACCGCCTCCGCAAAGGCCTTCGGGTCCTTGCCGTAGGCCAGGCACAGCAGGTTGAAGAAGCGCTGCGCCGAGGTGCCGTGGACGTCGGCGTAGTCCTTGAGCTTCGGCGTCTCGTCCTTCGCCTCGGTGGCGTACATGAACGCGACGCCCGCCACCGCCTTGCGGGCCTGCTCGGTGCCGAGCTTCAGCAGCGTGTAGGCGGCGAGCTGGTCCGCGGCGTCCTCCTCGCGGCCGAGGATCGGCAGCTTGAGCAGGTCGAACAGGGCATGGCTCAGCTCGTGGACGAACACCTCGAGGAACGGCCCGATCACCGCGGCCGACGGGTCGAGCCCGGCCGCAATCCCCTTGGCGGGAACGCGGGCACGCACCTCGCCCAGATAGGCGAGATACTCGTAGCAGGTGGTGATCGTGCCCTCCTCGGGCTCGTACCAGGCATTGATCTCGCCGTCGCAGCCGGCGACCTTCAGCACCAGCGGCTTCGGCAGGCGGATGCGGTTGAAGTGATCGCGCAGCATTTCCAGCACGCGTGCCTGTTTGAGCTTCTCCAAGATCGGCTTGTGGGCGGGATCCTTCGGCTCCTCGTAGGCGACACTGACGCGGCCGGTCTTGCCGGAGACGAGCGCCTGCGCGGGTGCCGCCCAAAGGAGCAGGCCGGCGAGCAGACCCGGCACGAGGCCGGTTGCAATGCGGGGCGCTGGCATCATCGGGTGTCTCCGTGCGGACAAGGCCCTTGCGGGCGCCCACATCTTGTCCGCTTGTCCGGCGAAGCGCCAGAGGGCCGGCGGCGGCTCGACGGTCATGTCCAGCCCGCCTAGTGTGACGCGCCAAAGAGGAGACCTGCCATGATCCCGCGCCGCCTCGGACGTTCCCCGCTCGTTGTTCCGCCCCTTTGCCTGGGCGGCAATGTTTTCGGCTGGACCATCAACGAGGCGACCTCATTCGCCGTCCTCGATGCGGCGCTCGCCAACGGCCTGACCTTCATCGACACCGCGGATGTCTATTCGCGTTGGGTGCCGGGCCACAGCGGCGGCGAGTCGGAGGCCATTATCGGCCGCTGGATGGCGGCGCGCGGCGCCCGCAACAAGATCACGCTGGCCACCAAAGTCGGCATGGACATGGGGGAGGGGCCCAATCTGCGGCCGGACACCATCCGCAAGGGTGTCGAGGCCTCGCTGCGGAGGCTGCAGACCGACGTGATCGACCTCTACCAGGCGCATCGGGACGACGAGGCCACACCCCAGGCCGAGGTGCTTGGCGCCTTCGGCGAGCTTGTCAGCGCCGGCAAGGTCCGGGTTCTCGGCGCGTCCAACTTCTCCGGAGCGCGGCTGTCGTCGGCGCTGGCCGTCAGCGCGGCCCAGGGCCTGCCGCGCTACGAGGCGCTGCAGCCCGAATTCAATCTCTATGCGCGTGAACCGTTCGAGAGCGATCAGGGGCCAGTCTGCCTTGCGCAGACCATTGGGGTCATTCCGTATTTCGGGCTGGCCTCGGGCTTCCTCACCGGCAAGTACCGGACGATGGCGGAGGCCGAGCGCAGCAGCCGGGCCTCGCGGGTGACGCAATACATCAACCCGCGCGGGTTGCGGATCCTCGATGCGCTCGACACGGTGGCGGCGCGCACCGGATCGACGCAGGCCCGGGTGGCGCTGGCCTGGCTCGCTGCCCGGCCGGGTCTCACGGCGCCGATCGCCAGCGCCACCTCGGTGGCGCAGGTCGAGGAGCTGGCCGCCGCCATGCAGCTGGTGCTGTCGGCAGAGGATACCGCGACCCTCGACGTGGCCAGCGCTCCGTGACGGTGCCGTCGCCGGCGCACGCTCGGGCGCAGTTCGGGCTCGACCACAGCAGGCCTATCGTCAATCACGGCTCCTTCGGGGCGACGCCGCTGTCGGTGCTGCAGGCGCAGGACGCCTGGCGGGCCAGGATGGAAGCGGCGCCCACCCTGTTCATGGCCCGCGTGCTGCCGGATGCGCTGCGCGCGGCGGCTGCGACGCTGGCAGGGTTCATGGGCGCCCTGCCGCAGGATCTCGCCTTTGTCACCAATGCGACGGCCGGCTGCAGCGCGGTGATCAACAGCCTGCCGCTTGCCGCGGGCGACGAGGTGATTGTCACCACCCATGGCTACCGGGCGGTGGAGCATGGCGTGCGACGCGCCACGGCTCGCGTCGGCGCAAGCCTGCAGCGGGTCGACCTGCCGTTCCCGACGGCGGCCGATGACCTCATCGTGGCGACCATCGCCGCACGGATCACGCCGCGGACGCGGCTGGTGATCGTCGATCACATCACCTCGCCGGGTGCCGCCATCCTGCCGGTCGCCGCCATCGCGGCGGCCTGCCGGCAGCATGGCGTGCCGGTGCTGGTCGATGGCGCCCACGCGCCCGGCCATCTGGCGCTCGACCTGCCGGCACTGGGGGTCGACTGGTATGCGGGCAACGCCCACAAATGGCTGTTTGCCGCCAAGGGCTGCGCCTTCCTGTGGGCGCGGGAAGATCGGCAGGAAAGTCTCGATCCGCCGGTCGTGTCGCATGGGTACGGCCAGGGCTTTGCCGCCGGCTTCGACTGGACGGGGACGTTCGATCCATCCGCCTTCCTGACGATCGATGTGGCGATCGAATCCTGGCATGGCTTCGGCGGGACGGTGCTGGTGGCGCGCAACGCGGCGCTGGCCGGCGAGGCGGCGGCGCTGGTGGCCCGCCTGCTTGGCTCGCCATCGATCTCCCACGCCCCCGGCTGTGGCATGGCGCTCGTCGCACTGCCGGTCGACGGCCCTGTTGATCCGGCCCGCGCGCTGGCGCTGCGGGCGCTGCTGATGGAGGAGGGGCTCGACCTGCCAGTGACGCCCTTCGGCGGCCGGGCCTGGCTGCGCCTGTCGGCGCAGGTCTACAACACGCTCGACGACTATGTGCAGGCGGCCAGCATCGTCGCCCGCGTCATTCCCGGCGTTGCGATCCAGCCTAACGCTCGTTAGCCTGAGGCATTGCTTCAGGAGTTTTCAGCCATGGCCGAGATGCCCTGGGCCGACATGCCGTCGGCCGTCTTCACACCCGAACACGCCATGCTGCGCGAGCAGGTGCGGCGCTTCGTCCGCGCCGAGGTGATCCCCAAGGGCGAGGCCTGGGAGGAGGCGGGCTTCGTGCCGCGCGACGTGTTGCGGCGTATGGGCGAGCTGGGCTTCCTCGGCATCCGCTATCCGGCGGCATTCGGCGGCTCGGAGATGGACACGCTCGCCACCGTGGTGCTGGCGGAAGAGCTTGGCCGCTCGACCTTTTCGGGCTTCGCCGTGACCGTCCTGGTGCACACCGACATGGCCTCGGTGCACATCGCCAACGCGGCATCGCCGGAGATCAAGAGCCGCTGGATGCCCGAGATCGTCGCCGGGCGCGCCATCACCGCCG
>JBMOJG010000080.1:0-8691 GCA_049316925.1 Alsobacter sp.
GGTCTTGTAGCTGAACACGCCCACCTGGTGCCGGTAGGGCCGCTTGTGCCGCACCGACGGATCGAAATCATGGATGGCAAGGAAGCCACCCGGCTGCAGCACGCGGTCGGCCTCCGCCGCCACCCGGAACATGTCGGGCCGGTCGACGAGGTAGAGGCTGAACCCGAAGAGCACGAGGTCGAACGCCCCATCCTCAAAGGGCAGCGAAGCCGCAGTGCCGACCTGCAGCGTGACCGCTGCCGGGTTCTGGCCGCCGAACCGGGTATTGCCATCGGCAACCGCTGCGGCCGACGGATCGAGCCCTGCTCCCTGTGCACCGAGCCCGCGGCAGAGCACGGCGAGCTTGGCACCGGAGCCGCAGCCGATGTCGAGCACCCGGTTGATCTGGTCCGCGTGTGGCCCCAGCACCCGCAGCAGCGACGCGATTTCGGGCGGCAGGCCGTCAGGATTGGCGGCCGCCGCATTGCGTGCGTGCCAGCGGTCGCCCTCCCCCTCCAGGAAAAGCCGCGACTGCGGGGACGGCGAAGCGGACATGTCTCGGGTCATGGCGGGCCACTGCAGCGTGCGGATCCCTGCGACGGCGGCTTGGCCTGACGGGATCGGGCCCGCATCGCGCGGGCCGGGAGGCCCTGATTAGGTCCGATCGCAGCTGTGGGCAAGGCTCGCCAGCGCGCCCATGCGGGCCACGTCCCGACACGCGGCACGCAGTCGGGGCCGGATCAGGGCTGGCTGAGACCCATGCCGACGATAGGCTGGGCCCCGACAACGACCTGCGGTGCGAGCGCAGCCTGGCGCTGCCCGGTGGGGACCGGAACGCCAGGATTGACGGGGCTCCGCTGCGGCGCCTGCGCCTGACGGCGCGGCGGCAACGGCACCTTGCTGGGGATCGGCTGTGCCGCTTCCACGGGAACAACGACGGTCGGCTCGGGATCGCTGCCGACACCGAAAAGGCGCTTCATCAGCGGCGGCTGGGCGGGCGTCGACGTCGCGACCGCGGCGCCGGTTGCAGCGGCAGGTTCCGCGCCGGCGAAAAACGTGCCGAACAGGCCTGGCTGCGGCGTTGCCACCGGGGCAACAGCCACGGCCGGAGCGGCGGACGACGGCGCCGGAGCAGCAGTCGGCACAGCCGGCTGGGACCGGGCGACCGTCGACGTCTGGGGCGTTGCCGCAGCTGCAGGATTCCCCGTCTCGACGCGGACCACTGCGGTGCGCGCGTTGGTCCGCTGGCCACTCGCGTCGACTGCATACTCCTCGACCGAATCAACGGCATCCGGACGGCTGATTTCACCGAGCGCTGCCAGCCGTCCCGCCGTCAACGACGCGGTGGCAAAACGCTCGTCGGCGCCCGAAGCCGCAAAGCGGCTCGAGCGGAACGACATGTGCTGGCTGCCATCGGCGTACTGGACGCGCACGGCCGGCGTGCCCTTGTGGACCAGCTCGGCGACCTTCTCGGCGTCCTGCCGCTGCTTGGCCGCCACCGCCGTCGCCAGGGAGTCGTCCATCCGCAGCGTCGGGCAGGCGCCGACCGGGTCGAGCCGCTTGGTCTCGAGCGTGCTGTTGTAGACGTAGCGGCCGCCGCAATAGGCGACCTGCGGCTCGCGCTGGGTCACCTCGAAATGGTCGTTGCCTTCCTTCAGGTTCTTCCAGAATGGAATGTTCGGATCGTGCCGGAAGCGGGCAAAGTTCTCGGCCGTCATGCGGAACGGGAACGACTGGAACTGCACACCCTTCTGTCCGCCATTGAAGGATTCCCGCATCACCGCATAGAGCTCTTCGATCTGCTCGTTCGTCATGGCGAAGCAGCCCCGCGACGAGCAGGTGCCGTGCACCATGATGTCGCCGCCGTTGCGGCCCATCGCCTTTTCCATCGGGTTCGGATAGCCGACATTGAACGCCAGCCAGTAGGCCGAGTTGGGGTTCATCTGCGCCGGCGTCACGGTGTAGAAACCCTCGGGAACCTGGCGGTCGCCCTCGCGCTTCTTCGGGCCGAGCTGGCCGGACCAGCGGCACACCGGATAGGTCTTGACGTGGACATAACGCCCTTCGGCGTTCTGCTTCCACATCTCGATCTCGGATTCCTTCTTGTAGGCCCGCAGCAGCACCGGAGAGTTGCGGTTCGTGCCCTTCGACGCCATCAGCGACAGGGTGTCGCCAGGGATGGGCGAATAGGCACGGGCCGGATAGCGGCTTCCCTCCTGCTGGCAGCCTGCCACCAGAAGGGCCGCAACGGAGACGAAGGCGACTCGAAAGAGGTTGACTGACATGCACCGATCCTCGGAGCCGCACGTCCGGCCCCTGGCTTCGATTAGAACTGTCAACCTTTAGGACATCTTACCGTCACAGCGGCAAGTGTGTCGGCATGGTTGACACTTCGTTGACGCCCCCCGGCCTCAGGGCTTCCGGCCGATGGCCAGAAACTTGTCTGCACGTTTGGCACGAATTTCTTCGCGCGAAAAGCCTGCGAGCGCTGTCAGGGCCGTGTCCAGCGCATCCCCGGCAGCCCCAATGGCCGCGTCGGGGTCGCGGTGCGCCCCGCCGGCAGGCTCGGCGACGATGCCGTCGATCACTCCGAAGCGCAGCAGATCCTGCGCCGTGATCTTCATGTTGGTGGCGGCGTCCTGGGCTCTTGCGCTGTCGCGCCACAGGATCGAGGCCGACGCTTCCGGCGACGCGACCGTGTAGATCGCATGCTCGAGCATCAGCACCGTGTTGCAGCTTGCAATGGCCACCGCCCCGCCCGAGCCGCCCTCGCCGATCACCAGCGCCACATTCGGCACGCCGAGCGCGAGGCAGCAGTCCGTCGAGCGGGCAATCGCCTCGGCCTGTCCGCGCTCCTCGGCGGCAATTCCCGGATAGGCGCCGGCCGTATCGACGATGCTGATCACCGGCAGTCCGAAGCGGTCTGCGAGTTCCATCAGCCGCACCGCCTTGCGGTAGCCCTCCGGCATCGCCATGCCGAAATTGTGCCGGATGCGGCTGTCGGTGTCGGCGCCCTTCTCCTGGCCGATGACGCACACCGGTCGACCGCGGAACCGGCCGATCCCACCGATGATCGCCTCGTCCTCGCCGAAGCTGCGGTCGCCCGCCAGCGGCGAGAAATCCTCGATCAGTCTTTGAAGGTAGTCGGCGCAGTGAGGCCGCATCGGGTGCCGCGCCACCATGGTCTTCTGCCAGGGCGTCAGCGCCGCATAGAGCTCGCGCAGCTGATGCCGCGCCTTGCCGTCCAGCAGCTCGATTTCCTTGGCGAGCGCCGGCGAGCCGCTGGTCTCGGCCACGCCACGCAACTCGTCGGCTTTCGCCTCGAGTTCGGCCACGGGTTTTTCGAAGTCCAGATAGCTGCGCATCAGGAGACTGTCTGCACCGATGGCGGACGGGCGGACCCTGCCTCCCGCGTGACGAGGCCCGGCGGCGGATCGTGCCGCGCCGGTGGCGGAGACATGGCCTGTCCCCGGAGGCGAGTCAAGGCAGGGGCAACCGCGCCACCACCCCGCGCGAGGCGGGGACGAGGACCGGCGACATGCGCGCCGCCACCCGGCGCTGCGGCCGCACCGCGACGGGTCGATACAGCGTCTTGGTCGCCTCGATCACATGCACGCCGGCAAAAGGCAGCGACAGCGCCACGCCGGCCCGCTCCCACGCACCGGCCGAGCTCAGGAAGCTGCGCCGCGGAATCGGCGGCACATACAGCGCCTCCGTCCAGTGCACCGGCGAAAACAGGGCCTCGCGCAGCACCGCCGTCAGCTGCCGGCGCGAGAAGGGTTGCCCCTGTCCGAACGGCGTCGTGTCCATGCGCGCCCAGACGCCGCGCCGGTTGGGCGCAACCAGAATGAGTCGCCCGCCCGGGTTGAGCACGCGCCACATCTCGGCCAGCAGTTCGCCGGGGTTCTCGCCCGTCTCCAGCGCATGCACCACGAGGATGCGGTCGACCGCCCCGTCGGCGAGCGGCATCATGTCGAGATCGGCCAGCAACGAGGCCGAGAGCCCCTGGGACGGCCAGTTCACCACCCCCTGGGCCGCCGGCATGGCGGCCAGCACCCGTTCGGCCTCGCCCACGAATCCGTCGAGATAGGGCGTTGCATACCCCACCCCCAGCATTGCCAGCCCGCCGACCTGCTCCCAGCGGGCCCGGATCGCCCGGCCCAGCAGCCTTCGCGCCACGGCGCCGAGCGGCCCGTCATAGAAGGTGCGTAGATCGACGACATCGAGATGCATGCGCAATCCGCCGGGCAGGGATGCCCGATCCCCATCAAGCAGAAGGCCGTTGCCCGATGCAAGCCGCGCCACCTAAGGTGCCTCCATTCAACGGAGACCACGCCATGCCGGCAGAGATCCGCCAGTTCCTGTGCGCCACCGATAATTTCGGCGTGCTTGTTCATGATCCAGCAACCGGGGCCACGGCCTCGATCGATGCCTGCGAGGAGGCCCCCATCATGGCGGCGCTGCAGGAGGCGGGCTGGACGCTCACCGACATCCTTGTCACCCACCACCACGACGACCATGTCGCCGCCATCCCGGCCCTGAAGGCCCGCACCGGCGCCCGGGTGACAGGCCCGGCCCATGACCGGGACCGGATTGCCGATCTGGACGTCGAGCTGCGCGCCGGCGACACGGTCTCGGTCGGCACCCTGGTGGCCCATGTGATCGAGACGCCCGGCCACACGCTCGGGCACATCGCCTACAGCTTCCCGGCCGACCGGCTGCTGTTTGCCGGCGACACGCTGTTTGCCATGGGCTGCGGCCGCCTGTTCGAGGGAACGCCGGCCGACATGCTGCGCTCGCTGGACAGGCTGGCGGCCCTGCCAGACAACACCGCCGTCTATTGCGGCCATGAATATACGCTGTCGAACGCCCGCTTCGCCCTCAAGGTCGACCCGGACAACGCCACCCTTCAGACCCGCGCCGCCGAGGTCGAGGCGCTGCGCGCCGCCGGCCGCTTCACGCTGCCCACCACCATCGGGCTCGAGAAGGCCACCAACCCGTTCCTGCGCGCCGACAACGCCGCGATCGCCGCCACGCTCGGCCTTGCGGGCCAGTCGCGGCTCGCGATCTTCACCGAACTGCGCGAGCGCAAGAACAGGGGCTGAGCATGCACGACCTGTCGGCCGCCGAGGTGGTGCGCCTGCTGGATCTCGCCCCCCATCCGGAGGGCGGGTTCTACCGCGAGACCTTCCGCGACGAGGCAGGAGGCGCCACGGGCCGGGCGGCCTCGACGGCGATCTACTACCTGCTCAGGGCCGGCGACGTCTCGGAGTGGCATCGGGTCGACGCCGCCGAGGCCTGGCACTTCTACGCCGGCGCGCCGCTGGTCATCACCGTGTCGCCCAACGGCCATGATGCCGAGGCGCGGCACCTGGGGCAGGCGCTGGCCGCCGGCCAGCGGCCGCAGATCGTTGTGCCGGCCGGCTGGTGGCAGTCCGCCACCAGTCTCGGCGCCTGGACGCTGGTCGGCTGCACGGTGGCGCCGGGCTTCGACTTCGCCGGCTTTGAACTGGCCCCCTCGAACTGGCGGCCGGTGCCGCGGGGCGCGTGATGCAGCCTCTCGCCGACGTCGCCCTTGTGCAGGCGCTTGAGCGCCACAGCGGCCGGGCCTGGCCCGCCGCCGAGATCGTCCGCCTGAACGGCTGGGAGCTGCGCCTGACGCCGGGCTCGCGGTCGCGGCGCGTCAATTCGCTGACGCCGATCGACCCGGTGCCCGGCCAGTTCGCCGAAACACTGGCGCTGGCCCGGGTCCTGTGCGCCCAGCACGGCCTGACCTGCACGGTCCGCCTCAACCCGCTGGCCGGCGAGGAGCCGTACCGCATCCTCGCCGACATGGGGCACCACGAGGCCGACGCCACCTCGGTGCGCGTCGTCGCCCTCGACGACACGGCCACACCTCCCGCTGATGTCGCCCTCGCCGATGCACCGACACCCGACTGGCTGTCGGGGATGGCGGCAGCCGGGGCCGAGACTGACGAGCGGGCGGTGATTGCCCGCCTCATCGAGGCCGTCACCATGCCGCAGGCCTTTGCCATTCGCCGCGATGCCAGCGGTACGGCCGTGAGCTTTGGCCGCGCCGCGGCGGCTGACGGCGTGGCCGGCCTGTTCCACATCGCAACGCCACCCGACCACCGCGGCCACCGCCATGCCGGGGCAGTCGTCGCCGGCCTGCTCGCCTGGTGCACGGCCCAGGGCGCGCGCAAGGCCTACCTGCAGGTCGTGGCGGCCAATGCGCCGGCGCTGGCGGTCTATGACCGGTTCGGCTTTCGCGAGGCCTATCGCTACGCCTACGTCACGCTCTGACGCGGCCGCAGCCGGTCCCACGAGGCGCACACGGCGCCGCCGACGATCAGCGCGGCGGCCGCGGCGAGCGTCCAGGTCGCCGGCGCATAGCCGGCGGCCACAAGGATCAGCGTCGACAGCACCGGCGCCGCATAGGAGGCAACGCCGAGAAAGCGGATGTCGCCACGCTTGACCCCGTGGTCCCACAGATAGAACGCTGCCCCGACCGGCCCAAGACCAAGGCCCAGCACCGCCAGCCACTGCGTCGCGCCGCGCGGCCACACAGTTGTCTCGAGCGCCAGATGGCAGACCAGGGCGAGCGCCGCCGTCGCCAGGCAGAACCCCGTCACCGCATCGGTCGGCACGTGGCCGAACCGGCGCGACAGCACCGAATAGCCCGCCCAGACGAAGGCGCAGGCAAGCGCAAGTGCGTAGCCCGGAAGATAGCGCGCCTCCAGCGCCAGCCCTGGCCCCTTGCCGGCGACCAGCAGCACGACCCCGGCAAGGCCGGCAAGCGCGCCGACCACATGGCGCGCCCGCAGGCCCTCGCCCGGCAGCAGCGCCGAGAACAGCACGATCAGCAGGGGCCACAGATAGGCGATGAGCCCGGCGTCCGCCGGCGGTGCCAGGCGCAGCGCCGCAAAATACAGCGCGTGGTAGCCGAACAGGCCGCCGATCCCCAGCAGCCAGACGGGCGCGGGCTGCCGCAGCGCCGCCACTGCACCGGGGCGCACCACCCAGCTCGCAGCCCCGAGCCCCCCGCCGACGGCAAACGTCATGGCGGCCAGCTGGAACGGTGGAATGACGCCTGACGCCGCCGTCATCAGCGCGAGGGCCGACCACAGCGCGATGGCACCGAGACCGGCAAGGGTGGCGGAATCAAAGCGCAGCACGGACAGGCTCCCGGTTCAGGCGTCCCTTCGTAAGGCGGGACTGTGCTGCGCGCAAAGGCCGGAGGGGGCGTCGCCAACCGCTTGCGTGCCTGCAGGACCGGCGTTACACTCAATTAATCAAATTTGATTATCGTTTTTCTAGTCTTCAAACATTTTAAACCATAGGTTGCAGAACAATGATTTCAGATACTGCCTCCCACTCGCCGTCCGTCTCCGCCCTGCGCATGATCCACGGCGAACTCGTTGACCGGTTGCGGCGAGAGAATTCCGAATTCAGGACGCTGCTCCTGATCGAGCAGGCCATCGCCTCGCTGGAAGGTCAGGGCGGGCCGCAGCCGCTCGACGGGGAAATCCTGCCGATGCTGGCCCGCCGGCGACGAGGCCGGCCAACCCAGGACGGGGATGCCACGCCCCTGCTCCATGCCGGCTCCGCCAAGCCCTTCGTCAGCCAGCGTGCCGCGGCCGAACAGGCACTGCTGGAGCGCGGCGAGCCCGTGACCATCAAGGAATTGCTGGTGATGGTTGCAGAGCACGGCGCGCAGGTCCGCGGCGTCCGTCCGCAGGCGACACTGTCGTCGAACCTGTCACAGGATCCGCGCTTTCGTCTCGTCAATTATCGCGGCGAGGTGTGCTGGTGGCTTGAAGGCCGGGCGTTGCCCGGTGACGCACCGGTCCGCGTCCCCGCCGTCCAGGCCATCGCTGCAAGCCGGTGATAGCGTCCGCGCCAGGGCAGGCGCGGACGCGGCGGCGTCAGACCATGTACTGGCCGCCGTTGATCGTCAGCGTCGATCCGGTGATCCAGGCGGCCTCATCGCTGGCAAGGTAGACGACCGCGGCGGCGATCTCCTCGGCCTGGCCGAGGCGGCCCGCCGGGATCTGCGGCAGGATCTTCGCCTTGAGGACCTCCTCGGGCACCGCCTGCACCATTTCGGTGGCGACATATCCCGGCGCGATGACGTTCACGGTGATGCCCTTGGTGGCATTTTCCTGTGCCAGCGCCTTGCTGAAGCCGATCACCCCCGCCTTCGCGGCGGAGTAGTTCGTCTGGCCCATCTGGCCCTTCTGGCCATTCACCGACGAGATCTTGATGATGCGGCCAAAATTCCGCGCCCGCATGCCGTCGATCACCGGGCGGGTCATCGTGAACATCGAGTCGAGATTGGTGGTCAGCACCGCCCGCCACTGGTCCAGCGTCATCTTCTGGAAGAAACCGTCGCGGGTGATGCCGGCATTGTTGACCAGCACGTCGATCGGGCCGATGTCGGCCTCGATCTGCTTGAGGCTGGTGGCGCACGCATCCGCATCGGACACGTCAAACTTGTAGACCGGGATGCCCGTCTCGGCCTTGAACCGGTTCGCGGCGTCGTCGTTGCCCGCGTAGTTGGCTGCGACGCTGTATCCCTTGGCGGCGAGCGCCTTCGAGATCGCCGCCCCGATACCGCGCGTCCCGCCCGTGACAACTGCAACCCTAGCCATGCGCTTCCCCTTTTTTCTAATCTTTTCCTGTCATGTTCCGCCGCGAGCGGTGCGGCGGGGG
>JBMOJG010000081.1:0-8665 GCA_049316925.1 Alsobacter sp.
CTGCGCCTTGCGCAGGTCTTCGGCCTTTGCCGGCGCCCGCGCCAGCGTCGCAGTGAAGGCCTCAGCCATCGCCCGGTCCTGGTCGCGCAGGCCCGGTGACGCGCAGATCGCCAGCTCGACCGGCGTCTTGGCCTTGGCGCAGTCGAAGGACTGGGCCTGTCCGGAGGAGGCTGTGCCCAGCGTCAGGACGGCAGCAACGGCGGCTAGGGCATGGCGCATGACTGGGCCTCCGGCATCCGATCGGCGGCACCCTAGCCGAACCCGGTGACGAAACCGAGTCCGCAGCCCGGACCAGACGCCGGCAGGGCTGTCTCCTGCGGGGGAGTTTCACCCAGTCAGGTCACCGGGCCTTTGCGCCTCCGCACAGACGATGCCCTATCGAGTCGGGCAACTGTCGACAGTCGGTCTTCCCGATGGGCCGTGAGCGCCGCATCTCCGGTTCGCCCGGCAGCAGGAAATCGCCGGATGACGCTCATTTCAGCATCCGTTCGGCTTGACCGGACACGTGCAGTGGGGCTCCGTGAACGCCCTGCCACGGAGATCGCCATGAAGCTCTTCTACGCCGCCGCATCACCCTATGTCCGCAAGGTCCTTGTCCAAGCCCATGAGCGCGGCCTTGCCGACAGCATCACGCTGGTGCCGGCTGCCACGAGCCCGGTAAAGCGCGACAAAGCGATCGTGCCCCACAACCCGCTCGGCAAGATCCCCGCCCTCGTCACCGATGATGGCATGGCGCTGTTCGACAGCCGGGTCATCTGCGAATACATCGACACCCTGCCGGGCGGCCCAACCCTGATCCCGACCGGCGATGCGCGCTGGCCGGCCCTGACCCTGCAGGCGCTCGCCGACGGCCTGCTCGATGCGGCGCTGCTCGCCCGCTACGAGACCTTCCTGCGCCCCGAGCCGCTGCGCTGGCCGGACTGGCTTGACGGCCAGCTCCTCAAGATCGACACCGCGCTGGATCAGCTCGAGGTGCGCTGGATGCCCCATCTGGGCGGCCCGCTCGACATCGGCGTCGTCGCAACCGCCTGCGCGCTGGGCTATCTCGACCTCCGCTTCGCCGGCATGGATTGGCGGACCGCGCGACCGGCCCTTGCCGGCTGGTACGCGGCCTTCGCCGAACGGCCGTCGATGCGCGCCACCGCCCCGGGGTGAAGTGCGGTGGAGAATCGGGTTTGATGCGCGCTGGCGATCGGACGGCTCCGCAGCCGTCTGATCGACCGCGAGGGTTTGCGATGATGATCGCGACAATGCGGGTCGACAGGGGCCGGCAGCGGCCTCCCGCCGGCGGGGCGGTTCAGGCATGACGGCGGCCGCGCCGCTTCCGGTCCAGTATGCGGCCGTGCCCTACCGGTTCGGCGAGACCGGGCTCGAGGTCTTGCTTGCCACATCCCGAGGCACCGGCCGCTGGGTCATCCCCAAGGGCTGGCCGATGAAGGGGCGCAAGCCGCGCGAGGCCGCCGCCATCGAAGCCGCCGAGGAGGCAGGCGTTCGCGGCGCCGTCCGGAAGAAGCCCTTCGGCCGTTTCGTCTACTGGAAGCGGATGCCGGAAGGTTTTGTGTTGTGCGACGTTGTCGTGTTCGGTCTTGAGGTCAAGTCGGAGTTAGACAACTTCCGCGAGAAGGGTCAGCGCAGCCTCGAATGGTTCCCCGCTGAGGTGGCAGCCGACAAGGTCGATGAGCCCGGCCTGTCGACGCTTCTGCGCCGCCTTCCGGACCGCGTCCGCCCGCGCCGCAAGGCCACCGCCTGATCGGGCGACAGGCCTCCTCAGGCCGCGTCGGCCTTGCGGATCACGAATGTGACCACCCCGTCCGCAGTCTCCGTGTCCTCGAGCACGTCTCCCGTGGTGGCGATGAGATGAGGAATGTCGATCACCGCCAGCGGATCCGTGCACTCGACCGCGATCCGATCCCCCGGACGCAGTCGTGACAGAGCCTTGCGGGTCTTCAGCGCCGGCAGCGGGCAGCGCAGGCCGCGCAGGTCGAGGCGTGTTGGCAGGGACATGGCAGGGTGGGGCCTCGGCGGTGTAGAGATCGACCGGCTGGACATCGACAGTGGTCGTGAGAAGCGCTAGCGCGGCGGCACCACGGGCCTGAGCCCTGCGGGTCGCCATGCGCAGAGGTGGGGGAGGATGCAGGCTGTGTCAACGCGTGCCGACGGGCCGGATGCGACCCCGCTGACCCCGCTTGAGGCGGCGCTGGCACTACTCGCCCGCCATCTGGACGCGATCGAGCCCAAATCCGTGGCAGTCTCCAAGGCCCTTGGCTTGGTCGTCGCGGCCGATGTGATAGCCCCGGCGGCCCAGCCCGCAACAGCCATCGCGCTGATCGACGGCGTTGCCGTTGCGTCCGCCGACACGGTCGGGGCCGGGCCCTATGCCCCGGCGCTGCCGTCGCGTCCGCCGGTCCGCGTGGCGGCCGGCGATGCGTTGCCGCAGGGTTGCGATGCCGTCCTGCCGGCCGGGGCCGTGCTGCGCGAAGGCCCTGTCACCCTGCTACTCGCCGAGGCGGCCCCCGGTCTCGGCATCCGCCGGCCCGGCGAGGATCTCACTGCCGGCGCGGTCATCCTGCGGGCAGGCCATCGACTCGATCCGCTGCGGATGGGCCTCGCCGCCGCCTGCGGCATCGGCGCGGTGGCCGTGCGGGTGCCGCACCTCGTCATCGAGGGACACCCCGGGGACACGCCAGTGGGCGTGTTCATCGACGCCGCCCTGCGCAAAGCCGGCGCCGTGCCGATGCTGCCGGGATCGGCCATCGACAGCGCGGACCTGATCCTCGCCGCCGACTTTGCCACCGGCGACGATCGGCTGGCCGACCGATTGGCCCTGCGCCCCGGTGAAGCCGGAGGTATCGCCATGCGGGGTGACACGGTCGTCCTGCGCCTGCCGGCCCGGCTGGAGGAGGCAGTCGCGATCTGGCACGCGCTGGTGATCCCGGCACTGGAGCGCCTGACAGCGACTGGGCCCGTGGAGACGCAGAGCCGCCCGCTGGCCCGCAAGCTGGCCTCCGCGGTCGGCGTCTGCGACACTGTGCTGCTGGCCGCCAGCGGCGATGCATGGCATCCGGTCGCCATCGGCGACCTTCCCTGGTCGGCACTGGCCCGTGCCGAAGCGGTGGCGCTGACCGAAGCCGGCAGCGAGGGCGCACCCGCCGGCAGTCTCTTCGCCGCCGGTCTGCTGTAACGGACCCTGGCCGACCCCTATGACGCACTCACCCGGATAACCCGCCGACACCGATGACCGACCGGACCGCTCCCGCCACCGATGCCTTCCTGGTCCAGGACCAGTTCCTCGACGTGCTCTCCCGCGACGAGGCCGTCCGCCGCTTCGACGCCGCGCTGCCGCCCGGATCGCTGCCGGCCGAGACGGTACCGCTGGGCGACGTGCTTGGCCGCGCGCTCGCCCACGACATCGCCGCGCCCATCGACGTGCCGCCCTTCGACCGCTCGCATCTCGACGGCTTCGCCGTGCGCGCCGTCGACACGGCGGCGGCGGCCACGAGTTCCCCGGTGCTGCTGGCTCTGACCGGCGAAACGGTTGCCTGCGGGACACTGCCGCGGCTGGCCGTGACGCCCGGAACGGCAACGCCGATCGCCACCGGCGGCCCGCTGCCGCGCGGCGCCGACGCGGTGGTGATGGTGGAGCACACCGAGCCGGCGGCGGACGGCCGCATCGCCGTGTCGCGCCCGGTCTCGCCGGGATCGGGCGTCGGCTTTGCCGGCGGCGACATCGCCCGCGGCGAGGTGCTGCTGCGGCGCGGAACGCCCATTGGCGCCCGGGAGATCGCCATGCTGGCCGCCGTCGGGCTGGGCTCCGTGGCGGTGGTCCGTCGACCGCGCGTCGGCGTCCTCTCCACAGGCGACGAGCTGGTGGCGCCGGGCAACGCCCTCGGCCCGGCGCAGATCTATGACAGCAACGGCCCGCTGGTGCTGGCGGCGGTGGCCGAGAACGGAGGCGAGCCGGTGGCCTACGGCGCGGTCGGCGACGACGCCGCCGCGCTCGATGCGACGCTGCGCCTTGCCCATGCCGAATGCGACGCGGTGATCCTGTCGGGCGGGACCTCGAAGGGCGCCGGCGACCTGACGCACCGGCTGGTGGCGGGCCTCGGCTCGCCCGGCATCGTCGCGCACGGCGTCGCGCTGAAGCCGGGCAAGCCGCTCTGCCTGGCGGTCGCGGACGGCAAGCCGGTGGTCGTGCTGCCGGGCTTCCCGACCTCGGCCATGTTCACCTTCCACGACGTGGTGGTGCCTGTGCTGCGCCGCATGGCCGGCCTGCCGGCGCGGCGCGACGACACGCTGGCGGCGCGCCTGCCGGTGCGGCTTGCCTCCGAGATCGGCCGCACCGAATACGTCATGGTGTCACTGGCCGACGGCCCCGACGGGCCGGTCGCCTATCCGATCGGCAAGGGCTCGGGCGCCGTCACCGGCTTCGCCCAGGCCGACGGCTACGTCACCGTGCCGGCTCTGGCCGACGAGCTGCCCGCCGGCGCCGCCGTGACGGTGACGCGCCTCGGCCGCGACGCGCCGCTGCCCGACCTCGCCATCATGGGCAGCCACTGTCTCGGCCTCGAGGTGGTGCTCGCCGTCCTGGCCAATGCCGGGCTGACGCTGCGCTGCGTCGCCGTCGGCAGCATGGGCGGCCTCGCCGCGGCGCGGCGCGGCGAATGCGACATCGCGCCCATCCACATGCTCGATCCCGCCACCGGCACCTACAACGCTCCCTTCCTGGCGCAGGGGCTTGAGCTGCTGCCGGGCTGGCGGCGCATGCAGGGCGTGGTCGCCCGTCCTGACGATTCGCGTTTCTCAGGGCGTGACGCCCGCGCGGCGGTCGCTGCTGCGCTCGACGATCCCGGCGTCATCATGGTCGGCCGCAACCAGGGCTCGGGCACGCGCGTGCTGATCGACGGGTTGCTGCGGGGGGCCCGGCCGGACGGCTACTGGAACCAGCCCCGCTCCCACAATGCGGTGGCGGCAGCCGTCGCCCAGGGCCGTGCCGACTGGGGCCTCGCCATCGCGCCGGCCGCAGCGGCCTATGGCCTCGCCTTCCTGCCGCTGGCCGAGGAGCATTACGACTTCGCCGTCGTCGCCGCCCGCCGCGACCGGCCGGCGCTGCGGGCCTTCGCGGCGGCGCTGTGCGACCCCGCCGTCCATGACGCCCTGCGGGCGCTGGGCTTCACGCCGGCGGGAGATGCCGCGTGATCGCCGATCCAATCGTGCGTGCCCACCCGGCTTGGCGCACCGCCCTTGCGGCGCTGGTGGTCCTGCTCGCGACCGCGCTAGGCCACCCGGCCCGGGCCGAGCTGCGCGGCCATGGCGGCCCGGTGCGGGCGCTGGCCCTGTCACCCGACGGGGCCCTGGTGATCAGCGGCAGTTTCGACCAATCCGCCATCCTGTGGGCGCTGGAGCCCGGCCGCGCGCTGGCCGTGCTGCGGATCCACGACGGTGCCGTCAATGCCGTGGCGGCTCTGCCGGATGGCCGCTTCGCCACGGGTGGCGAGGACGGACGGATCGCGCTGTGGCGTCTCGGACGCCCCGAACCAGAGCAGGTGTTCCAGACCCATGAAGGCCCGGTGGTGGCGCTCGCCGTCGCGCCGCGCGGTGATGCACTCGCCTCCGCCTCCTGGGACGGCACCGCCCGCATCATGCCGCTGGCCGGCGGCGAGCCGCTGGTGCTGCGCGGCCACCAGGGCAACGTCAACGGCGTCGCCTTCCTGGGCGATGGCAGCACCGTGGCCACTGCCGGCTATGACGCCACGGTCCGGCTGTGGTCGCGCAGCGGCGGTCCGCCCCGGACGGTCACCCACGATGCGCCGCTGAACACGCTCGCCGCCGCCGGCGGCACGCTGGTGGTCGGCGGCGCCGACGGGGTCGTGCGGCTGCTGGACACCAACGGCCGGGAGGTGCACCGCAGCGAGCCGCTCGGCACGCCGGTTGTCAGCCTCGCGGTCTCGGCCGACGGCAGGCGCATCGCCGCCGCCGGCATTCGCGGCGCCCTCTTGGTGCTCGATGCCGCGACGGCAAGGCCGCTGCTGAACCTCGTCGGTCCCGGTCTGCCGGTCTGGTCGCTGGCCTTCCACCCCGACGGGCGCCGGCTCGTCTCGGGAGGCGGCGATCGGCTTGTGCGGCTGTGGGATCTCGCCACCGGCGAGCATCTCGGCCCGGTGATGGCCGGCCCGGCCGAGGATCCGCTGGCGGCCTTCACGGGGGAGCGCGGCGCCGAGGTGTTCCGCGCTTGCGCGGCCTGCCACACGCTGACGCCCGACGGCGGCAACCGCGCCGGCCCGACGCTGCACGGCTTGTTCGGCCGGCGCATCGCCACCGCGCCGGGCTACGCCTATTCGGAGGCGCTGAAGCGGCTCGACTTCACCTGGGATGCCACCATGGTGGCGCGGCTGTTCGAGCTCGGCCCGCAGGCGGTGACGCCCGGCACCAAGATGCCCGAGCAGACCGTCGGCAGCGCCGAGGACCGCGAGGCGCTGGTGCGCTTTCTCGAGAAGGCGACACGGTAAAGCGCCGCCGCAACGGCGCGGGTCGGACCTGTCGCGGACGCCTCAGCCAAGCCCGTCCTTGCCCTCTTCGCGCTCGCGCAGATAGTCCTCGGCGGTACGCGGCCGCGGCCGGGCCGGCGCCGCATGCGGATCCAGTCCCTCGTTGACGACACGCTCGACCCGGCAGTCCTCGCACATCATCAGCACGTCGATCCGCGAGGCATTGGCGCCGGAGAACATCCAGTGCTTGCCCTCGAGCCGCGAGCGGATGCGCTCGATGGTGCTGCGCGTGCCGAACGGCTTGGCGCAGACGATGCAATGGAACGGCTCCTCCTCCTTCAGCACGCGCTTCGGCGCGGCCCAGGCGACAAAATCCACCTGCGGTTGCAGCGTGATCGCATCCTCGGGGCAGGTCGCCGCGCACAGCCCGCACTGAACGCACAGGCTCTCGCTGAAGCGCAGCATCGGCTGCTCGGCATTGTCGGAGAGTGCCACCACCGGGCAGGCCGACACGCAGGCCAGGCACAGCGTGCAGGCCGCCTGGTCGAGCACGACCGCGCCAAAGGGCGCACCCACCGCGAGCGGCACGCGGTCGACCGGCGCCGGCGCCGCCTCGTGCAGCGCCCGCAGGCTGAGCTGCATCAGCCGGCGCTTCTCGTCGAGCGGCATGAAGCTGGCCGGCGCCGGGCTCGGCGTGCCGGCCGGCGCCGCATCGAGTGCAGCCCTCAGGACGTCAGGATCATCGGTTTCGATCAGCGCCGCGAGGCCGGCCCCATAGCCCAGCGCCGCCAGCAGCGTGTTGCCGAGCGTCAGCGTCGCGTCGAGCCCCGAGCGGTCGTGCCGGGCCTTGTCGCGGACCAGCAGCTTCAGGCCCACCGCGCCGTAGGCGAACGCAGCCGCCACCAGCTCCGGGCCCACCTGCGTCAGTTCGATGACCCGCAGCGGCAGCACGTTGGCCGGCAAACCCGTCCCGAACCGGGCCAGCGCGTCGATCAGCGCCTCGCCATGCTCGCCGTCATGCAGCAGCACCACCGGCGCGGTGCCGCCGGCCGTCCGGTAGGTGACCAGCAGCGTCCGCAGCCGCCGCATCACCGCGTCGACGGCCGGCAGCGCATAGGCCGCAGCGCCGGTCGGGCAAGCCGCCGCGCAGGCGCCGCAGCCGGCACAAACCTGCGGGTCGATCGCCACATGGTTGCCCGCCGGCGTGATCGCCCCGGTCGGGCAGAGATCGAGGCAGCGGGTACAGCCGGTGATGCCCGAGCGGGAATGCGCGCACAGCGCGGCGCTGAAATCGATGTAGCGCGGCTTGTCGAAGATACCGACCAGGTTGGCGGCCTCGAACAGCGCCCGCTCCACCGCTGCGGCATCGCGCGGATCGGCCCGCAGATAGCCCGGCCGCACCTCGTGGGCAGGAAACAGCGGCGTGCCGCCCGAGAGGTCGAGCACGACGTCGCAGCGCGACACCGCACCATCCCGCGACGCGCCGAACACGAAGCGGTCGCGCGAGGACGGCAACGGCTGGGCGCAATCGTCCAGCGTCACCGCGAAGGCGCCGAGATGGCCGGTCGCCGTGCGGACGCGGCCGCGCAGCACCGGCCAGTCGGTGACGCGCGGCGGCACGGCCTCGTCCGGATGGGTCAGCACCACCGTCAGGTCGAGCCGGTCGGACAGGCGGCGTGCCGCCTCCAGCGCGGCGCCGTCGCGGCCGTAGACCAGCGTCACCCCGGCCGACTCCATGCTGACCGTCGCGGTCTGCGGCATCGGCTCCGCCGCGGCTGCCAGCAACGCCGCCTGCTTGGCGCCGGCCCGCCCCGCCTGGTCCGACCAGCCGGCGGTCTCGCGGATATTGGCGAAGAAGAGCCCTTCGTCACGGCCCAGATCGGCGGCCGCCTCCCGGAACAGTGGCTCCTCCTGGGTACATCCGACGACCAGCGGCCCACCTTGCCGCACCGCGGCCCGGAACCGGTCGAGCTCGCGCCGGCACAATTGCCCGGCCGCCGTCGCAGTCGCGCCACAGGCCGCGCCGATCGCGGCCGCATCGACCGGCATCGTCGCCTCGCACGAGCACACGAGGATCGTGCGCCGGTCATCCGTCATGTCGTTTCCCCCAGGATCGGTCGGCTGTCCTGCCGGCTGCAGCGCGGCAGGGCTCCCCGCCGTCGCAGTGTTGCCATATATAG
>JBMOJG010000082.1:0-8634 GCA_049316925.1 Alsobacter sp.
GGCGTCGACCAACGATGGAGCGCCCAGGCAGCCGACCTCCTCGTCATAGCTCAGCGCAATATGGACCGGACGGCGCAGACCCGCCTTCACCATTCCCGGCACGGCAGCCAGCACCAAGGCGTCGAAACCCTTCATGTCGCAGGTGCCACGCCCGTAGAGTCGGCCGTCACGCTCGGTGAGCACGAACGGGTCGCTGGTCCAGGGCTGGCCTTCCACCGGCACCACGTCGGTATGGCCGGAGAGGACAACGCCGCCCTCCACCATGGGGCCGACTGTGGCATAGAGGTTGGCCTTGGTTCCGTCGGCATTCGGCACAAGCCGGCTTTCGACCCCATGGGCGGCAAGCCAGCCCCGGACGAAGTCCATCAGGGGGAGGTTGCTGGCACTCGAAACGGTCGGAAACGCGACGAGCCGGGCGAGCATCTCGCGGGTGGTCATTTGCATGGCAACAGCCTCCACGTGCACCGTCGTCTGCCGGTAACGGCCGCGTCAAGTCACCGGAACCCGTTGCAGGTTGCGGTTGACCCGGCAGAATGCATCGGATTGTCTCGTCGATTGAGGGACGAGCGCCCTCTCCCCCCGCTCGGTCGAGGTCCAGCCATGCCCATCGTCAACCGTGTCGCAGCACTCGCGGACGAAATTTCCGTGTGGCGTCAGGACCTGCACGCGCATCCCGAGCTGGATTACGACGTCCACCGGACGGCCGGGGTCGTCGCCGAGAAGCTGCGGGCGTTCGGCTGCGACGAGGTTGCGACCGGCATCGGCCGAACCGGCGTCGTCGGCGTGATTCGCGGCCGTCTACCGGGCGACAAGGTGGTGGGGTTGCGCGCCGACATGGATGCGCTGCCCATCGAGGAGGCCACCGGCAAGCCCTATGCGTCGACCGTCCCTGGAAAGATGCATGCCTGCGGGCATGATGGCCACACCGCCATGCTGCTGGGCGCGGCGCGCTATCTGGCGGAAACGCGCAACTTTGCCGGCACCGCTGTGGTGATCTTCCAGCCCGCCGAGGAGGGGGGTGGCGGCGGCCGGGCCATGGTCGAGGACGGCATGATGGACCGCTTCGGCGTCACCGAGGTGTATGGCATGCACAACATGCCGGGGCTGCCGGTCGGCCATTTCGCGGTTCGGCCCGGCCCGCTGATGGCGGCCGCTGACCGCTTCACGGTGACGATCGACGGGCGCGGGGCGCATGCGGCGCACCCGCACAGCTCCATCGACACGGTGGCGATCGCGGCGCAGCTGGTGGGCGTGCTGCAGACCATCGTGGCGCGCAATGTCGACCCGCTCGATTCCGCCGTCGTGTCGGTGACCTATCTGCGCGCCGGCGAGACCTTCAACGTGCTGCCGCAGACGGCGACGCTGAAGGGCACAGTGCGAACCCTGAAGCCCGCCGTGCAGGACATGATCGAGCGGCGCATCAGCGAGATCGCCGGCGGCCTCGCCGCGCTGCACGGTGCCACCGCGTCGGTACTGTACGAGCGCGGCTACCCGGCGACCAGCAACCACCCGGCCGAGACAGACTTCGCGGTCGAGGTGGCGAGCGAGGTCTCCGGGGCCGATGCGGTGGATACGGATGTGCGGCCCACCATGGGCGCCGAGGACTTCTCCTACATGCTGCTGGCACGGCCCGGGGCGTTCATCTTCGTCGGCAATGGTGACAGCGCCGGGCTTCATCACCCTGCGTATGATTTTAACGACGGGTTGATCCCGACCGGGGTCAGCTACTGGGCGCGGCTGGTCGAAAAGGCGATGCCGGCCGCCTGACCGTCAGAGCGGACGGCCCCACGGCGCGGCGACCCGGCCACCCGACACGGTCGGGGCGCCCCAGGGTTGCGCAGCCGTCCCCGGTGCCGGAACCAGCGACGGAGCCGGCGGCTCGGGCAGCTGCGGCGGCGCCTCGGGATCGGGCCTGTGGCCACCCGCATGGCGCACCAGCGCGTCGATCCGATCGTCGATGGCCGGATGGGTGGCGAACAGGTCGAAGAAGCCGGAGCGCGGATTGTCGACGCACATCTCCATGATGCCGGAGGGCGCGGCGGCGATCTCGCCCTTGCCGGAGATCTTCACCAGCGCGGAAATCATCGCGTCAGGGTTCTTGGTGAGCTCCACCGCACCGGCATCGGCCATGTATTCGCGGCTGCGCGACAGGGCGAAGCGGACCGACATCGACAGGAACCAGGCGATCCCGACCATCACGAACGCGATGATGATGCCGGCGAAGGAGCCGCCCGTGCCCCGGCCCTCGCTGTCGCTGCTGCCCTCACCGCCGCTCCAGCGCAGGCGGGTGAGGACGCGGAAGAAGAACTCGGCGAAGAACCCGACGACGCCCGCGATGATGATGGCGACCACCATCATGCGGACATCCTCGTTGCGGATATGAGTGAGCTCGTGGGCGAGCACCGCCTCCATCTCGGCATCGGTCAGCGTGTCGCGCAGCGCCGTCGTGACGGTGATGGCGTACTGGTTCGCACTCATCCCGGTGGCGTAGGCGTTCAGCGCCGGATCATCGAGGATCTCGAGGCGCGGCACCGTCATGCCGCGGGAGATGCAGAGATTCTCGAGAAGGTTGTAGAGGCGCGGCTCCTCGGCGCGCGTCACGCGGCGGGCACCGGTCATCGCCTCGACGATCGACTGGTGCGACCAGTAGGCGATCACCACCCAGACGGCGACACCAATGACAACATAGGGCGTGGCCCGGACCGTGTCGCGGAAGGCCAGCTGCAGCAGGGACTGGAGGCTGTAGTTGTTGGCGACCGACTCGGCGAACAGCGCGCCGGCAAACACCATGACGTCGACGAGCAGGACAAGAACAACCAGCAGCAGGCCGGAGCGGAACCGGTTGGCGCGGATATGGCTGTAGAGGCCGAAGACCGGGCCCATGGCCGCGCCTCCCGGGCCGGCTCAGAACTTCACGGACGGCGTCACGTCGAGCTGCTTGCGGCTGTCCTCGCCGACGTCGAAGAACTCGCGCTGGCTGAAGCCCAGATTGCTGGCGAAGAACACGGCGGGAAACGCCTGGATGGACGCATTGTACTCGCTGACCGAGTTGTTGAAGAAGCGCCGCGCGGCGGAGAGCTTGTTCTCGATATCCGACAGTTCGGTCTGCAACTGCTGGAAGTTCGTGTTGGCCTTGAGATCCGGATAGGCCTCGCCCAGCGCTATGAGGCGGCCGAGCGCCCCGGTGAGCGCCCCTTCGGCTGCGGCCTGCTGGCCCGGCCCCTGCGCCGAGAGCGCGGAATTGCGCGCCTGGATCACCGCGTCGAGCGTGCTTTTCTCGTGTGTGGCATAGCCCTTCACCGTCTCCACAAGGTTGGGGATCAGGTCATGGCGCTGCTTGAGCTGGACGTCGATATCGGCAAAGGACTGGTTCACCCTTTGCCGCAACCCGACCAGGCCGTTGTAGATGCTGATCAGCCAGAAGACGAGCAGCGCAACGACGCCGAGGACAATCCAACCACCCATTCCAGCCTCCATCGCAAGCACCACCGACGTGGCGACAGCGGGATGATCCTAGCAGACGCCACCGGGCAGTGAATAAACAAGGTTTGCACCGCCCGATGCCGGTACTTACGCCTCGCCGCCGGAGCGGCGCGGCCTTCGCGATCTCACCACCGCGTGCGGCAGACGCGGGCGCCGTTGATCAAGCGGCAGGTCTTGACCGGAGCGACAGCGACGGGGCGCCTGTTGACCGGAGCGACAGCGACGGGGCGCCTGACGGCCACGGCGCCGTTCGGACCGGCGCAGCCGGCGCGGACAACGCCGCGGGCGCAGACCACGGCAGCAGCCTCGGTGGGGACAAAGGCAGATGCAGCCAACACGAGCGCACCAGCGGCGACGAGGGAACGAAGGGTCATCACGGTCATCCAGGTCGGTCAGAGCCAAGACGGGCGTGCCGGCCGCCGACAACCGGCCGAATCGCCCCGGGGTGATGGTAGCGCAGCGTCACAGCGTGAGCGTGACAATCTGTCGGCGTCTGGCCGATCTTAACAATCTTGCGAGCCGGGGCGGCCGGAAGGCAGTCCCCGGGACGCCGTCACTCACCCGCCATCACTCGGCCGCCAGCTGGCTCGCCGGCGCCGCGGCGCGGACGTCTGCGTCGACGTGCTGCTCGAACTTCGTGAAGTTCTCCCGGAACATGTCGACCAGCTTCTTCGCCGTCTCGGCGAACTCGGCCTTCGACGCCCAGGTCTTCACCGGGTAGAGGATGTGCGGCTCGACACCCGGAACCGAGGTCGGAACCGCAAAACCGAAATAGGGATCGGTGCGGAAATCGGCGCGGTTGAGTGAACCGTCGAGCGCTGCCGTCAGCAGCCGGCGCGTGACGCGGATCGGCATGCGGCGGCCGACGCCATGCTTGCCGCCGGTCCAGCCGGTGTTGACCAGCCAGCAGTCGACCCCGTGCTTGCCGATCAGGTCACGCAGAAGATTGCCGTAGACCGAGGGGTGCCGGGGCATGAAGGGCGCGCCGAAGCAGGTCGAGAACGTCGCCTGCGGGTCGGTGACGCCCTTCTCGGTGCCGGCCACCTTGGCGGTGTAGCCCGAGAGGAAGTGGTACATCGCCTGGGCCGCCGTCAACTTGGCGATCGGCGGCAGCACGCCGAAGGCATCGCAGGTCAGCATCACGATGTTTTTCGGCATCCCGGACCGGCCGGTCTCCGACGCGTTCGGAATGTAGTCCAGCGGATAGGCGATGCGGGTGTTCTCGGTGCGCGAGCCATTGTCGAAATCCGGCACGCGGGTGAGCGGGTCGAGCACCACGTTCTCCATCACGGTGCCGAAACGCTCGGTGGTGGCGAAGATCTCCGGCTCGGCCTCGCGCGACAGCTTGATCGCCTTGGCGTAGCAGCCGCCCTCGAAGTTGAAGAGGCCGGCCGGCGTCCAGCCATGCTCGTCATCGCCCAGCAGCGTGCGGTTGGGGTCGGCCGACAGCGTCGTCTTGCCGGTGCCCGACAGGCCGAAGAAAATCGCGGCGTCGCCGTCAGTCCCGACATTCGCCGAGCAATGCATCGGCATCACGCCCTTCGGCGGCAGCACGAAGTTGAGATAGGTGAAGACGGATTTCTTCATCTCGCCCGCGTAGGACGTGCCGCCGATCAGCACGATGCGACGGGTGAAGTCGCAGGCAATGACGGTCTCGGACCGGCACCCGTGGCGGGCCGGATCGGCCTTGAAGCTCGGCAGGTCGATGATCGTCATGTCGGGCACGAAACCGGCGAGATCGCCGGCCTCGGGCCGGATCAGCAGGTTGCGGATGAACAGAGAGTGCCAGGCATATTCGGTGAAGACGCGCGTCTTCACCCGGTACTGCGGATCGGCACCGCCATAGAGATCCTGGGCGAACAGCTCCTTGCCGCGGGCATGCGCCATGAAGTCGGCGAGCAGGGTCTCGAACTGCCCGGGCTCGATCGCGCCGTTGTTGTCCCACCAGACGCAGTCGGCAGTCGTGGCGTCGCGGACAACGAACTTGTCCTTGGGCGAACGGCCGGTGTGAACCCCGGTCTGGGCCACAATGGCGCCTCCGGCGGCCAGCGTCGCCTCGCCGCGTCCGATCGACTCCTCGTAGAGACGCGGCGCGGTCAGGTTCCAGAACACACGCTGCAGATCCTTGAAGCCGAAGGCCTCGGCGCCAACGGCGCCATTGTGGGTACCGACATTATCCACGTTATTCTCCTCGCACCCGGCCAGCGCCGACCGGGCCTGTTGTCACACTGCCGCGCGGCACGACGGAACCGGCGTCGCTGGGGCACGGGCTTCGCGCGCCGCATGCGGGCGGTCGATCGGCCTCAATACGCATGAGATGCGGGCCATAACAAGACGTTCCTTCGCCGAAGGGTGAACGGCGGGGCGCAATTCTATGTTGCACTGCAAAATCAACCGATTTGATCTGCGGCTGGCCTAGGTGGCACGCGCCTGTTCGGCCAGATCCCGCAGCACGGCCCGCAACGGCCCGGGACCACGAACCCGCTGCGGGAAGCGCAACCGCGCCGCCAGATCCCCCAGCGCCAGGTCGCAGCCTTCGGGATCGAGACCGGTCATCGTCCAGTCGCCGTCCGGCAGTCCGAGCAGGCGCGTGGCGTAGAGGCGCAGCGTCTCGGCGTGGTCGGCATTGACGTGGGCGACGGCCTCCTCCTCGGCGGCGACCAGCTCGGACGCATCCGACAGATCGACCAGGAGGTCCGCCGGCGCCAGATCGACGATGCGACCGAAGCCGGCGACCAGGTGGGCGGAGCGCGGCTCGATCCGCCAGAAGGAAAAATCCGCGAACTCCGCATAGAGCGCAGCGGCGGGATGGCGCGCCAGGAACCGCCGCCGGGCACGGGAAGGATCGTCGAGGCGCATCGCGCTGCCGGCGATGCTGACCCTTGGATGCACCATCGGGTCGCCGCCCCCGACCTCGGCGCAGAGCAGCGAGCAGAGCGGATCGACCTCGAGGTTGCGGGTGTGCATTGCCAGCCGGGAGATCAGCAGCAGCGGGGCGCCGTCAATGTCGGTGGCGACCGACACCAGCGACGCATAGGGGCCGGCCAGCTGCCGGTCCAGCGTCGCCAGCGCGGCCCACCGGACTGCGCGCGACAGGCGGCGGGCCTCGGCGGCGGGTTCGAAGCTGTCCTGCACCATGCTGGTTCTCCCTGCGGCAAGGCGTGGCGCGCCCGGCCGATTCGCCCTAGAGTGACGCGAATTCGCCTTGACACAGGCGGAAAGCGAGTCCCCGCTGGTGCTTCGTCACATTGTCGCCGCGCTTGCGGGCAAGCGTCCGCGCCGCCCGCCCCCTGCGCAGCCTGGTCTCCGGACGGACCTGCCGCGCCGATGACCTGATCCACCCCGCCTGTCCCGACCGAGAGAACCCATGCCCACCATCGCCCTCGTCGACGACGACCGCAACATCCTCACGTCCGTGTCGATCGCCCTGGAGGCGGAGGGCTACCGCATCCAGACCTACACGGACGGGGCTGCGGCACTCGACGGACTGAAGCAGAACCCGCCCGATCTCGCCATCTTCGACATCAAGATGCCGCGGATGGACGGGATGGAGGTGCTGCGCCGCCTGCGCCAGAAATCGGACCTGCCGGTAATCTTCCTGACGTCGAAGGACGAGGAGATCGACGAGCTGTTCGGCCTGAAGATGGGGGCCGACGATTTCATCCGGAAGCCGTTCTCGCAGCGCCTGCTGGTCGAGCGCGTCAAGGCGGTGCTGCGCCGCGCCGCCGCCAAGGAACAGACCGCCCCGAAAGAGGGCGACGCCAAGGTGCTGGAGCGGGGTCTGCTGAAGATGGACCCGGAGCGCCACACCTGCACGTGGAAGGGCGAACCGGTGACACTCACCGTCACCGAATTCCTGATCCTGCAGGCGCTGGCCATCCGTCCGGGCGTGGTGAAGAGCCGCAACGCCCTGATGGACGCTGCCTATGACGACCAGGTCTATGTCGACGACCGGACCATCGACAGCCACATCAAACGGCTGCGCAAGAAGTTCAAGGTCGTGGACGATGATTTCGAGATGATCGAGACCCTGTACGGCGTCGGGTACCGGTTCAAGGAAGGCTGAGCCGGGCCCCGGCGCCCAGCGCCGGACTGCCATGAGCGCCGATGTCGAGAGCGGCCCCGCCGCATCCCCGGGTCCGGCCATCCAGGCCGCGACCGCCAGGCCGCTGACCGCCCGGATCGCCGAGCGGGTCCGGGCGCTGACGCGGCTTGCCGTGCAGCGTGGATCGTCCAGCCTGGTGCGCCGCATCGTCGTGCTGAACCTCGCCGGGCTGGTCGCCCTGCTGCTCGGGTTCCTCTACCTCAACCAGTTCCGCGAAGGGCTGATCGACGCGCGGGTGCAGAGCCTGCTGACCCAGGGCGAGATCATCGCCGGCGCGGTGGCGGCCTCGGCGACGGTCGAGACCGATTCGATCACCATCGATCCCGACAAGCTGCTGCAGCTGCAGGCCGGCGAAAGCGTCGGGCCGGGCGAGGACGGCGGCCTGGAATTCTCCATCAATCCCGAGCGTGTCGCGCCGCTGCTGCGACGGCTGGTGACGCCGACGCGGACGCGGGCGCGGATCTTCGACCGCGACGGCTTCATGCTGCTCGATTCCCGTTCGCTCTATGCGCGCGGCGACATTCTGCGGTTCGACCTGCCGCCGCCCGTGCAGGAGGAGCCGACGATCGTCGAGCGTACCTGGAACCAGGTGAAGCGCAGCTTCGGGCGGGCCGGCCTGCCGCTCAGCGACGACAGCGGCCTGCCCAATGGCCGCGCGCTGCCCGAGGTGACGCGTGCGCTGGCGGGCTCGCCGGCCAGCGTCGTCCGGGTCAATGCCGCCGGCGACACCATCGTGTCGGTCGCGGTGCCGATCCAGCGCTTCCGCGCGGTGCGCGGCGCGCTGCTGCTGTCGACCCAGGGCGGCGACATCGACGGCATCATTGCGGCGGAGCGGCTCGCCATCCTGCGCATCTTCCTGGTGGCGGCCGGCGTGATGATCGTGCTGTCGGTGCTGTTTGCCGGCACGATCGCGGGGCCGATCCGGCGGCTGTCAGCGGCGGCGGACAGGGTGCGCCGCGGCGTCAAGGCGCGCGAGGAGATTCCCGACTTTACCGACCGGTCCGACGAGATAGGCCATCTGTCGGGGTCGCTGCGCGACATGACGC
>JBMOJG010000083.1:0-8609 GCA_049316925.1 Alsobacter sp.
ACCGCCTCATCGATCAGCCGTGGAAGATCATGTCCATCGGCATGCGAGACTGGGCCCATCGGTTCTGATCAACGGGACTGGTATAAGCTCGTGAAATCAACGTCTTCCTCCTGGGCCCATGGGGGTCCCGACTGTACGCCGGTTCACAGTCACAGACGCAAGCCGCCATCCACGGCGATCTCGGCACCGTTGATATAGCTGCCCTCGGGCGAGCAGAGCAGAAGGGCAATGCCGGCGCAGTCCTCGGATCTGCCGATCCGACCCATGGGGATGCGGGCGAGCACCTGCTCTGCCCGGCCGGGCTGGGAAAGGGCCGCGCGGTTGCGGTCGGTCAGGATTGCGCCGGGCTTGATGATGTTGAAGGTGACGCCTGGCGCCTGCGTGGTTCGGGCGAGGTTCAGGATCATGTTTGTCTGCGCCGCCTTGGTGGCAGCGTAGCAGAAATGGCTCGGATTTGGACGCGTTTCCTGCACGCTGCCGATTGCGATCACTCGTCCGTAGTCCCGCGCAAGCATTCCCGGCAGGAAGGCCTGCAGCAATCGAACGGTCGCATGCAGATTGATCTCGGTCTGCGCGGCCATGGCGGCTTCAGAGACTGCATCCCAGGTTTCGGGCATTTCGACGGAGGCACAAAGCACCAGGATATCGGGCTCCGTTCCGTTCGCTCTCAACTCTGCTGCCATTGTCTTGGGGGCCAAAACCTCGGAGAGATCGGCGATCTGGGCTTTCGTGGTGAGATTTCGCGCGCGCAGATCGGCGATCACCGCATCGGTGGCAACTGCGTCCCGGTCATGGATGATCGCATGGGCCCCGGCCCCTGCGAGACGCACGGCGATCGCAAGGCCGATGCCGCGCGCCGCACCGGTGACGAGCGCGACGCGGCCTGAAAGTGCTCCCGCCATCAACCGAGCAGCGGCTTCACGCGGGCCGTCGCATCGTCCATTGCCTGCTGCGCTGGCTTGCGGCCGAGCACGGCCGCCTGCGTCTCCTCGATAAAGATGTCATGGGCACGGGCCTGCTCGTCAAACGCCGGCAGATGGATGCGCGAGGCCTTGAGCGCGGCGGCCTCGTCGTCCGCATAGGGCATTGCGGCCTTCAGCTTCTCGTCGGCATAGGTCGAGATGCGCACCGGGCCGTTGCCATTCAACGCCATCGCGGTCGTGGCGGCCTTGGAGGAGAGGGCGCGGATAAATTCCCAGCTCAGGGGCTTCTGTTTGGCGTTTTTCGGGATCATCAGCGCCCAGAACTCGGTGGTCGGCGCGAAAGTGACCTTTCCCGCGAGATCGGCCGCCATCGGCGGCAGCAGTGACTTGAAGCGCCCGCCGTATTTGCCTTTGGACGGGTCGTTGTAGGTCACAAGCCGGGCGAAGGGGTTGATCGTGATCGCCGCCCGGCCCTGCTGCATCCAGGTGGTAATCTCCTCGTTATTCACGGTCGCGAAATTTCGCGGCAGCACGCCGGCCTTGTAGAAATCGGCGAGCAGGGTGAGCGTCTTCACCATCGGCGGTTCGGCCGCAACGATCTTGCCGTCAGTTGTCATGTAGTCCCCGCCAAAGCAGCGGGCGAGCGTCAGGAAATTCGAGGCGAAGACGGCGGTGAAGGCCAGGCCGTAGACCTGCGTGCCGTCCTCGCGCTTGAACGTGAGCTTTCTGGCAAGTTCCGTCAGTTCCTCGAAAGTCGTCGGTAGCTTGGTGACGCCGCGCTCTTCCAGCAGGGCCTCGTTGTAGATCAGGGCATTGGTCGCGTGGCGGACGGGGATGCCGTGCAGGGCATCACCGACCTTGAGCGGGGCGAGGAGGCCCGGCGCAAAATCGTCGAAGGCCTCGATCTGCGCCTGCTTCATTAACGCGTCGAGCGGCTCGAAGAGCTGGAGATTGCGCGGCACGGCGCGCCCGTTGACGAGATAGGCGACGTCGATCGAGGTCTCCGAAAGCGAAGCCTCGCGCAGCAACCGCTCATGCACGGCGTTGACGTCGCCGAAGGTGACCCAGTTCACATCAGTACCACCCGCCTTCCGGAAGGCTTCTGTCGCGTCGCCGCCTGGCCCGGTCGTCGCCGCATTCTGGTGAACGCGGTGGCCGAGCGCGGTCAGCGTCTTCGTCTGGGCGAAGGCGGCGCGCGGGATCAATGCCGAGGCGGCTGCGGCCCCGGCGAGGGCGCCGAACCGACGGCGCGAGATGCGGGAAGTCATCGATGGTCCTCCGGTACGCGGTATGCGGCGTCTATGCGCCGCTTGTTTCGATCCTTCAGGCCGGGAGCAGCGGCTGAACACGCTTGACCAGCGAGGCCATCGCCTCCTCGGGTGTCTTCATGCCGAGCACGGCGGCCTCCGCCTCTTCCTTGAACAGGTCACCGGCACGCACCGCTTCGTCGAAGGCCGGCATCGGCACGCGGGCGACCTTCAGCACCTTCAACTCCTCGGCGGCGTAAGGCACAGTTCCAGCGAAGCCCTGATCGGCATAGGTGGAGGCCCGCACGGGTCCGTTGCCGTTGAGTGCTGCCTTCAGCGTCGCCTCCTTCGAAGCTATTGCCCTGATGAAGCTCCAGGCGAGGTCCTTGCGCTTGGCATTTTTCGGGATGACCATGCCCCAGAACTCGACCTTGGCCGGCGCGGCGGCATACTTGCCTGTGAGCGTCTTCGAGGCAGGAACCGCGATCGTCTTGATCTTGCCCGAGAATTTCGACTTCTGCGGATCGTTGTAGATGCGGTTGCGGCCCATGCTCTGAAGGCTCATCGCCGCGCGGCCCTGCTGCATCCAGACATTCACGTCCTCGGGCGAAAGCGTCGCGAAATTGCGCGGGAAGGCATTGGCCTGGAAAAGTTCGCGCAAAGTGCGGATGGCGTTCAGCATCGGCGGCTGGTCGGCCACGCATTTGAAGTCCGGCGTGATGAAGTCGCCGTCCCAGGCACGGGCGAGATCGATCACGTTGGGATAGGTCGCGCCCGGCGTGCATAGACCGACAACCTGGCTGCCGTCGGCACGGCGATAGCTGCAGGCCTTGGCAATCTCGATCATCTCCTCGATGGTCGCAGGCGGCTTGGAGAAGCCCTTCTCGGTCAGGATTTCCTCATTGTAGTGCAGACCGGAAGAGGCGTGGCGGAACGGGATGGCCAATTGCTTGCCGCCGACCTTCATGCCCTCCATCAGGCCGGGGAAGATGTCGGCAACGTCCTCGACCGCGTCCTTCTTCAGGTAATCGTCGAGCGGTTCGAACAGGCTCGCGGCGCGCGGCACGACCTGCGTGTTGACGACGAAGCCGACATCGACGGATGTCTCGCCGAGGCTCGCCTCGCGGAAAAGACGCTCCTGCAGCGGGCCGGTGTCGAAGGTCGTCCACTGGATGGTGACGCTGTTCTTCTGCGCCCAGTCCCTGGTGATGTCGCCGCCCTGTGCGCCGGTCGCCACCGTCTGCATGACGCGATGCGTAAAGACATTGAACGGTCCGCTTTGCGCCTGCGCCGTGCGGCCGGACCCGACGAAGCTCAATCCCAGAATGCCGGCGCCGAACTGTCTACGGTCGAGTGTCGCCCCTTGAGTCACGTTGATCCTCCCTGCGGCTCGTGAGTTCCGCGATGGCGGCCTCTGCCGCTTCGAAATGTTTGTTCATGGCGACCAGAGCCGCGGCAGCATCGCCTGCCTTTATCGCCGCGACGACGCGGACATGGCGCTCGAAGGTGCGCTGCCAATCCTCCGGCTCGCGGGCTTCGCGCGAGTTGAAGATTTCCATGACCTCGCGGATGACCGGCCTGAGGCCCCGGATCTGGAAATCGAGCAGGCGGTTGCCTGAGGACGCCGTGACAGCTTCGTGGAAATCGAGATCGGCTTCGATCCAGCGCTGCACATGTCCCAGCGCGTCTTCCATCCGGACGAGAATGTGGTCGAGCCTCTCAATATCCTCGGACGAACGGCGTTCGGCGCTGTACGCGGCGATCGGCGGCTCAAGGATGCGGCGCAGCTCCACGGCCTCGGTCAGGCCATTGGCGCGGCCGCGCACGGCGAAGCGATAGAAGCGGTCGAGCGGAGCGGCGTCGAGCGCCTGCACCCGCGTCGGCTTGCCCTGCTGGATATGAACGACGCCCATGGCTGCGAGCTGGCGGATGGCCTCGCGCGCGATCGGCTTGCTGACGCCGAAGGAGGCGGCGATGCGTGATTCCGACGGCAGGTAATCGCCCGGCTTCAGGCGCCCCTCATGGATTGCCTGCGTGATGCGCTGGATCACGGCATCGCCGAGCCGTATCGGCACGACATCGCCGCCCGAGAATGGGTCGTCTGCATCCACCATGGAACGGGCGAGATCGCGCATCCAAATCCTCCCGCCGCGATCATTGACAGACGCTGCGTTCCTTGGCAACTGTTCAACCTATCAGGTAAGTAAATGTCACTGAGTGACATGCCTCGGGAGTTTCGCCGCATGTCGGCCAGCCGCATCGCCAAAGTTGATGTTCATCCGCTGCGGGCGACGCTGCCCAAGGTCCAGCGGACTTCGCAGGGCGATTATCCGGCGATCGAGATCGTCGTCGTGGAGGTCCAGGCTGAGGACGGTACGGTCGGGTTCGGCGAGGGGCTCTGCCGGCGCGGCGCGGCCGGCTATGCGCGTTTCATCGAAGATGCGCTGGTGCCGCGCCTGATCGGGCGCGATGCCGCCGATCGGCGCGTGCTGTGGAAGGCGATGCGCGCCGCACTGTCCGGCCGGCCGGGCGGACAGGTTGTCGAGGCGATCGCAGCGGTCGACATCGCGCTGTGGGACATTGCCGGCAAGCAGGCGGGCCAACCGATTCATCGCCTGCTCGGTGGCATGGGTCGCAAGGAGGTCGCGGCCTATGCCTCCTCGATCAACTGGCTCGACGATGCCACGGTTGAGGCCGAGGTGGCGGCCGCGCTGAAGGCTGGCTTTTGCGAGATCAAGGTCAAGCTCGGCCATCCACTGCGCGATGCCATCGCGCGCACCAAGCTGGTCCGCCGGCTCGCAGGCGACGATATCGCTCTCTATGTCGATGCGAACTGGGCCTATGACGTCGACGACGCGATGATCGTCGGGCGGGCGCTCGCCGATCTCGGCTACGGCTTCTTCGAGGAGCCGATCGCCCCGGATGACCGCGAAGGCTATCGCCGGCTCGCGCAGCACCTGCCGATCCGGCTCGCGGCCGGCGAGAGCGATTTCGTCGCGAGCGAGGCCCTGATGATGTTGCAGGACCGCTCGCTTGGGCTGATCCAGCCAGACGTCACGCGCTCAGGCGGCATCACCGAGACCTGGCGGATCGCCGAGCTCGCCGCGACCTTCAACACGGCCTACGCGCCGCATGTCGGCTGGTCCGGTGCGATCTGCGTCGCCGCGAGCCTGCAGCTTGCCGCGGCGGCGGAGAGTTTTCGCACCTTCGAATGCATGGTCTACGAGAACCCGCTCCGCGACGCCTTCACCCAGCCGATCGTTGGCGAGGGCTCGCAGCTCGTCGAGGGCAAGCTCGCGATCCCGCAAGGGCCGGGGCTGGGTATTGAGATCGACCGCGAGGCGCTGAAGCGCTTCAGGATTGTCTGATGAGCGCGCGCACGCCTTTCTCCGCGGTCGCGCTGGTCGCGCCGGTCCAGCTTATGATCGCCGGCGTCATCTTCCTGCCGGCGATCTATGTCTTCTGGCTCAGCCTCAACCAGTCCTCCTTCGGCCAGCAGGCGACATTTGTCGGCCTGGCCAATTACGCGAAGGTGCTTGCCGATCCCTATTTCTGGAGGGCGCTGCTCAACACCGTCATCGTCGTCGCCGTCGTCGTGCATGTCGAGTTGCTGATCGGGCTCGGCATGGCCCTGTTCTTCGCCTCCGGCGTGCCTTTCCGGCCGCTGCTGCTCGCCATCGTGCTGGCGCCCTATGCCGTTAGCGAGGTCTCGGCAGTGGTGATGTGGCGCTTCCTGTTCGAGCCGGATGTGGGGATGATGAGCCGGCTCTTGGCCACGATCGGCCTGCCGCCAATCGAATGGGCGGTGAACCCGAGCCATGGCCTCGCCATGGTCAGCCTGCTCTCCATCTGGCTGCACCTGCCCTTCTCGTTCATCATCCTCTATGCGGCGCGGCTTTCGATCCCCAGCGAACTCTACGAGGCTGCTTCGATCGACGGGGCGTCGGCCTGGATCGCGTTTCGTCGGATGACGTTGCCGCTGCTGATGCCAGCGCTGCTGATCGCCGCGCTGTTCCGCTACATCTTCGCCTTCCGGCTGTTCTCCGAGGTCTGGCTGATGACAGGTGGCGGCCCGGCGCGCTCGACCGAGGTGATGGCGGTCTATCTCTATATGGAGGCCTTCCGCTACAACGCCTTCGGCTCGGCCGCCGCCACCGGCTGGCTCCTGGCCCTCGCCTCGCTTCTGCTCGCGCTGTTCTACCTGCGCCGGCTCTACCGGGAGATGTTCGGGCGTGCCTAAGCTGGTTCGCTATCTTCTTAAGCTCGTCGGCGTGCTCGCGATCGTCGCCTGGTCGCTCGTGCCGATCGGCCTGATCGCCATGTCGTCCTTCAAGGCCGATCGCGACATCTTCTCGACCACGGGCGTCTTCTCCTTCGTGCCGACGCTGGCGAACTATCAGGCACTCTGGACCCGCTGGGGCGACTTCTTCTTCGGCCTGTGGAACAGCTTCCTGGTCACGGTTGGCGCGACCGTCCTCGCTGTCGGCGTCTCGTTGCTTGCGGGCTTTGCTTATTCGCGTTTTGCCTCGCGCGGTTTGCAGGCCTCGGCCTTCTTCCTGATCTTCATCCGCCTGATCCCGCCGATCGTGATCACCTTACCGCTTTTCCCCGTCGTGAACTGGCTCGGCCTTAGCGATACGCATTTCATCCTGATCGTGCTCTACGCCACTTTCTTCGTCTCACTGGGAACGGTGGTGATGCGTACCTTCATCGACCAGATACCGCGCGAGCTTGACGAAGCGGCGATGGTCGACGGCGCCTCGCAGATGCAGATCATCGCCCGCGTCATCCTGCCGATGGCGGCGCAGGGGATGCTGGCGGTTTCGGTCTTCGTCATCGTCTACGCCTGGAACGAATTCCTCTTCGCTTTCATCTTCACAACGACAAAGGCGAAGACCGCGCCGCTCGTCATCTCCGAGATGATTGGCGCAGTCGAAGGCGTCGAATGGGGCGTGCTCTTCGCGGCCTCCACAGTTCAACTTGTGCCGGTGCTGGCCTTCGTCATCCTCATGCAGAAGCATCTCGTGGCGGGCCTCACCGCCGGCGCGGTGAAGGGATAAGACATGACCCAACTCGACGACATGCGCCGCGCCATCCGTGAAAGCGATCCCCAACTGAGCCGTTTCGACCCGCTGCCGCGCATCATCTGCCTCGACGACTTCGACCGCGGCATGTGCGGCTGGACGCAACTCGTCGGCAATTACGAGGATACTCTCGATGCGATGTTGCCAGGCTATGCCCAGCACAGCCATGCCATGCTCTCGACCTTGCCAAACTGGGATTTCGGCTCGCATGGCGGTGTCGACGGTTCCTATGCGCTGAAGATCGCGACGCGGGCAAGAAAGGGCGCACAGAACGTCGCGATCAAACGACTGACCTTCCGCAAGGCTGGGCCAATCCGGCTGGAGGCCTATTTCACCTTCAAGCCCGAGGCGACCGTGCTCGCGCTGTCGGAGACCGATATCCGCTCCTTCGGCTTCCTCTATGATCTCCAGATCGGCGATACGTCAGGGCCAGGCGACCGGGTGATGCCGCATTTGCGTTTTCTCAATGCGCAGGACGGGGAGCATATCCAGAAATGGCAGTTCAAGCGCCGGACGATGCCGATCAAGCCGATCGGTACCGCCGGCAAGACGATCACGCATTACCATCTCGCTCCCAGCGATTGGGAGGACCTGCCCGGTGGCGAGCAAAGGCTCTGCTACAACGAGATTCCGACCAAGGTGAACTGGCACTATCTGCGCTTCGATTTCGACCTCGCGACGATGCAGGCGACAGGATTCGAGGTCAATGACCGCGTCTTTGCCATGGACGGCTTCGACTGCATCCGCATCCCTGCAATGAAGAATCTGTGGTGCATGCTGAACCTGGCCTTCTTCGCCGAGACGGATACCGACAAGCGCGCCTTCGCCTATCTCGACTCCGTTTGCCTGTCGGGGGATTTCTGATGCTGCCCGAGAATCTGACCGCCGTCGTCGCCCGCAACGAAAGATGGACGGCTGAAAGCGCGACCGAGCCATACGAGGCCGGCTGGGCGAAGGAAGCGATCGTCTTCGTCAGGGCGCTGAAGCAGCCGAAGGGGACGATGCCGAAGGCACGGATCGAGATTTCCGCCGACGGCCTACACTGGTGCCACGAAGGCTCGGAGTTCGATCTGCCGGCGGCGAAGGATGCAGTTACCTTCCAGCGGGTTAGCCACTTCGGCAGTTTCCTGCGCGTCGCTGCGAGGCTGCCCCAAGGGGCCGAGATAACAGTGCTGGTGACGCTTCACCTGAAAGCTTGAGGCCTCCGTCACGGCAACGCTGACTCCTGGCGGCAGTGACGATAGGGTTGGGTATGACTGCCCTGCTGCCGGTTGTGTGAACCCGCAATCAATTTGTACCAAGTCCCGTTGATCAGAACCGATGTGCCCAGTCTCGCATGCCGATGGACATGATCT
>JBMOJG010000084.1:0-8601 GCA_049316925.1 Alsobacter sp.
GAAGGGCGCTCCTGCGGTGTGGGGCGATCAGCCTGACAATGTCGTGTTCGATGCCCAGATGGGCGACAAGGCGGCCGTGGACGCCGCCTTCGCCAAGGCCGCGCGGACCGTCGCCATCACCATCGAGAACAACCGGCTCGTGACGAACTATCTCGAGACGCGCGGCTGCGTCGGCGAATGGGATGCGAAGGCGAAGTCCGCCACGCTGACTGTGTCGAGCCAGGGCGTGCACGGGCTGCGCGACACGCTCGCGGGCATCATGGGCCTCAAGCCCGACCATGTCCGCGTCGTCACCGGTGACGTGGGCGGCGGCTTCGGCACCAAGACCTTCATGTACCGCGAGTATCCGCTGGCGGTCGAGGCGGCGCGGCGGCTGAAGCGTCCGGTGAAATGGATCGCCGATCGCGGCGAGCACTTCACCGGTGACACCCAGGGCCGCGATAATCTCGCGGTGGCCGAGGTGGCGATGGACGGCGCCGGCAAGTTCCTTGCGATGCGCTTCGACATCATCGGCGACCTCGGCGCCTATCTGTCGCAGTACGGGCCCTATATTCCCTATCTGGGCGGAACGATGATGACCGGGGTGTACCGGACGCCGGCGCTGCATGTGCGCGTGCGCGGCGTCTACACCAACACGGTGCCGGTCGACGCCTATCGCGGCGCAGGCCGGCCGGAGGCGGCCTATCTGCTGGAGCGGCTTGTCGACCGTGCCGCGCGCGAGATCGGCATGAAGCCGGATGTTCTGCGGCGCAAGAACTTCATTCCGACCACCGCCATGCCGTACAAGACGCCGATCGGCGACCGGACCTACGACACCGGCAATTTCAACCAGCACATGACGCAGGCCATGGCGGCGGCGGACTGGGACGGTTTCCGCGAGCGCCGGCGCGCTTCCCGCAAGGCCGGCCGGCTGCGCGGCATCGGGCTCGCCACCTATATCGAGTGCACCGCGTGGGGATCGGGCGAGGACGTGGCCGTGCGGCTCGAGACCGACGGGACCGTGACGGTCTGGTCGGGCACGCAGTCGAACGGCCAGGGCCACGCGACGGCCTATGCGCAGTTCGCCGCCCAGCACCTGGACATCCCGCTCGACCGGGTGCGGGTGATCCAGGGCGACACGGCGACGGTGGCCACCGGGCATGGCACCGGTGGATCCCGCTCCATCCCCGTCGGCGGCGTCTCGGTGTTCGTGGCGTCGCGCAACCTCGCCGAGAAGCTGAAGGACCTGGCGTCGCAGACGCTCGAGGCATCGGTTGCCGACCTGGACATCGTCGATGGCGCAGTGGTGGTGGCTGGGACGGACCGGCGGATTTCCTTCTCGGACCTCGCCAACCTGCCGTCCGCCACCGAGGCGGCGCGCTCGGCAGAGGGCGACTTCACGCCGCCGAACGCCACCTACCCCAACGGCACGCATGTGGCCGAGGTGGAGATCGATCCCGACACCGGCGTCGTCACGGTCGAGCGCTATTCGATCTGCGATGATTTCGGCATCGCCGTGAACCCCATGCTGCTGGCCGGCCAGGTGCATGGCGGCGTCGTTCAGGGCATCGGCCAGGCGCTGCTGGAGCGCACCGTCTATGACGCCGAGGGGCAGTTGGTGACCGCAAGCTTCATGGACTACTGCATGCCGAGACCCGGAACGTGCCCTCGACTACCAATCCGCTTGGTATCAAGGGTGCGGGCGAGGCCGGCTCCATCGGCTCCTGTCCGGCGGTGATGAACGCCGTCGTGGATGCGCTCGACGATGGATACGGGATCCGCGACATCGACATGCCGGCTACGCCGGACCGTGTCTTTGCGGCGATCCGGGCAGCCGCAAGCCGGGCTGCCTGACCGGTCCGATCACGATGGTCTGACGCAAAGGTGAACTTGCAATTGTGCAAGCTCGCCTTTGCGGCGTGATTGGTCGCATTGCGGTGCGGTCCAGTACAGGGTGTGGCTGCCAACACTATGGCCAAACAAGGCCATCACCGAGGGGAGTCCAGATGAAGCGTTTCCTGATCGTTGCCGCCATCGCAAGCGTCGCCGCCACTGCGGTCTATGCCCAGGGCGATGTGATTGCCCAGCGTCGCGACCTGATGAAGGCTGTCGGCGGGGCGACCCGCGATCCCGGCGCGATGCTGAAGGGCGAGATGCCGTTCGATCTTGCCAAGGTCCAGCGCTCGCTCGCCGTCTACTCCGATTCGGCCAGCAAGCTGCCCGGCCTCTATCCCGACACGTCGAAGACGGGCGGCGAGACCACCGCCGCGCCGAAGGTTTGGGAAGACGCCGCCGGCTTCAAGGCATCGCTCGCCAAGTTCGACAGCGAGGCGAAGGCGGCTGCTGCGGCGATCAAGGACGAGGCCTCGTTCAAGGCCGCCTTCCCGAACGTCCTGAAGAACTGCGGCACCTGCCACGAGACCTACCGCGTCAAGAAGAGCTGAGGTCCCGCCCTGCGCGGCGAGCCTCTGGTTGACCGGGCCCTGCTTTACCGCCGGCATTCGCCGGCGTGACGTCAACAAGGGGACGGACCGCCACACTGCGGGCCGTCCCCTTCGGTTCTGCCCGGGAGATGCCTGATGCGGACGCTGATCGCCGCCGTCGCCGTTCTGGCCGTGCTCGGGCTGGTCGGGTTCCTGGTGCTGACCGATCCCTGGACCTATACGGCGCTGCGCAGCGACGGCCGACTGGTACCGACGACCACCGCCCGCGACCTCGGCAATGGCAAGACCCTGTTCAACGCCGGGGGCTGCGCCTCCTGTCACGCCGTACCGGGTCAGGACGACAAGACCCGGCTCGCCGGCGGGCTGGGACTGCACACGCCATTCGGCACGTTCCACGTGCCAAACATTTCACCGCACCTGAGTGACGGTATCGGAGCCTGGTCCGAAACGGCCTTCATCCGGGCCATGCGGGAGGGGGTTTCGCCCAAGGGCGCACATTACTACCCCGCCTTCCCGTATACGTCCTACCAGCGCATGGCGCCCGACGACCTGGCCGACCTGTTCGCCCACATCAAGACCCTGCCGGCCATCGCGGGCGTGGTGCGCGACCATGAATTGCCGTTCCCGTTCGGCATCCGGCGCGGCCTCGGCCTGTGGAAGCTGGCGTTCCTCGATGGCCAGGTCCTCGCTCCCGATCGGGCCCGCAGCCCGGAGTGGAACCGTGGCCGCATGCTTGTCGAGGGCCCAGGTCATTGCGCCGAGTGCCATTCGCCGCGCAATCTCGCCGGTGCCATCGACAGCGCGCGGCGCTTTGCCGGCGGGCCCGATGCCGAGGGCCGGGGCCATGTCCCCAACATCACCCCGGACAAGAGCGGCATCGGCGGATGGTCCAAGTCCGACATCGCCGAGCTTTTGAAGGCCGGGTTCACGCCCGACTATGATTCGGTCGGCGGCTCGATGGCGCCGGTGATCCGCAACACGGCGCAGCTCACGGATGCCGACCGCGCCGCGATGGCGGAGTATCTCAAGAGCCTGCCGGCGATCGCCAGTCCGCCGAGGCCGAAGAAGGCGCCTTAGAGCATCATCCCGCCAAGTGGACACCGGTTTGCGGACAAAGATGATGCTAAAACAATGAGCTAGAGCGGACGACCTGATGCAATCAGGTCGGATTTCGCTCTAGCGCGCGACCGCACCAGAATTGCCGCCGTTCAGTCCATCACCGCCGCCTTGAGGATGCACACCATGGTGGCGTGGGACGGCTCGGCCGCGACGGCGCGCACCGTGTGCGGGCGGTCGCAACGGTAGCGCAGCGTCTCGCCGGCGCGGGCGCGCTGCTTCTGGTCACCGACCTCGACCTCGAACTCGCCGGTGATGACCGACAGGCACTCGATCGAACCCCGCTGGTGGGCATCGGAATCGAGAACGCCGCCGGGCTCAGCCTGAACATCATACCATTGCAGCCATTCGACCGTCTTGATCCAGCCGATGATGCCGAGCCGGACCTTGCCGTCGTCCGACATCAGGATCGGCGTGTCGCCACGGCTGGTCTTCTCGATGAAGGGCTCGTCATCGCCGGAGCTGAGCACCCCCTCGATCGACACGTCGAGGGCCTGCGACAGCCGCCAGATCGTCGCCAGGGTCGGATTGGTCTCGTTGCGCTCGATCTGGCTGATGATGGACTTGGCGACGCCCGACTGCTCGGCCAGCTCGGACAGAGACAGGTTGTAGGCCTTGCGCAGCCGCTGCACGGTCTTGCCGAGTTGCCCCGACAGGGCGTGCGCGCCGATGTCGAGAACCTTGACCCGGTCGCGTCCCTCGACACCCATGCCGTTCCCCGGTTCGTCAAAAGCGTTTTGAAAAGCGGACGGCTGTTTGTAATGACGGACAGCAGAGGAGTCACGGGTTTTTGCCTGTCCGCCGGGCGGACAGGGCAGAGCCACGGCGGAAGGGTGACGGCATGAGTGGCATCATCGTGATCGATCGCGAGGGAAACCGGCACGCTCTGGAGGCGGTCGAGGGGTGGCGCGTGATGGAGATCATCCGCGACTGGGGGCTGCCGATGGAGGGCGTGTGCGGCGGCGCCTGTGAGTGCGGCACCTGCCATGTGTTCGTTTCAGCGGACTGGGCAGCGCGCCTCTACCCGGCGCGCGAGGAGGAGGAGACGCAGCTCGACATGGTGCCGGGCGCCAGCCCGGCGTCGCGGCTCTCGTGCCAGATCCTGTGGACACAAGCACTCGACGGTCTCGAGGTGACGCTGGCGCCGCTGCCCGGCTGAGCCCTCAGGTGGTGCGTTGCGGTGCCGCCTCGCGCTCCTGGCGGGCACGCAGCCCAAGCCGGTGCTCGCGCCACAGCACGAACAGGCCAGCCGCCACGACCATCGCGGCGCCGATCATCACCAGGGGAGCAGGAATGTCGCCGAAAATGGCAAAGCCGAGGACCAGGGCCCAGAGCAGCGACGTGTAGTCAAACGGCGCCACAACCGAGACCGGCGCGTAGCGGTAGCTCGCGGTCAGCAGGATCTGGCCGACGCCACCGAGAATGCCCGACAGCACCAGCAGCCCGGCCTGGCGGGCATCCGGCATGCGCCAGCCGAACACGAGGGTGAGGAGGCTCAGCAACGCGCAGGTTGCGGAGAAGTAGAACACGATCGCGCCGGTCTTCTCCGACTGCGACAGCCGTCTGACCTCGATCGTCGCGAAGGCGCCGAATGCGGCACCGGCAAGCGCCAGAAGGGCTCCGGCGGCGGCGGATCCCGGCCTCGGCAGTCCGCTGCCGGGGGGCGTCAGGTAAGGCCACATCATCACGATCATGCCGCAGAACCCGACCAGCAGCGCGCTCCAGCGGTAGACGCGGACGGTTTCGCCCAGCATCAGGGCGGCGAGCGCGGTAGCCATCAACGGCGACGCGTAGCCGATGGCGGTGGCGTCGGCGAGCGGAATCAGCGCCAGGGCGGCAAAGCCACTGGACATCGACATCACGCCCATAGCAGAGCGCCGGATGTGACCGCCGAGATTGCGGGTGCGAAAGGCGTCAATCAGTTCGTTGCGGCTGGCAAGCCAGGCGAGCAGCGGCAGCAGCGCGAAGGCGGACCGGCAGAACACCATCTGGCCGGTTGGAAAATCGGCGCTCAGCACCTTGATGACCACCGACATGGCCGCAAAGGCCAGGGCGGAGACCAGTTTCAGGGAAATGCCGAGGAGCACATTCAAGGGGCTGGGCCGGGCGCAGACGCAGGGCTACCCGGTTGAAGGGATCATGAAATCCCATGGCATGCAAAACAATGCGGTGCACGGCGGCGTCCCGGCCAGCACATGGCTGGCCGGGAGGTTGTCGCTCAGAAGGATGCGCGGAAGGTGCCGCCGTCAATCAGGATGTTCTGGCCGGTGATGTAGCCCGCATGGGCGCTGGCCAGGAAGGCGCAGAGCTGGCCGAACTCGTCGACATGGCCGAAGCGTCCGGCCGGGACGGTCGCCATGCGGTTGCGCCGCATGGTGTCCGCGTCGACCTTGCCCATTTCGGCCATCCGCTTGGTCGAATGGGTCAGCCGGTCGGTGTCGAACATGCCAGGCAGGACCGCGTTGATGGTGACATTGGCGTGCGCGACCTCGCGTGCCGCGCCGGCCAGGAAGGCGGTGAGGCCGGCGCGGGCACCCGACGACAGGTCCAGCCCGACCAGCGGGGTCAGCACCGACGCCGACGTGATGTTGATGATGCGGCCGAAGCGGCGCGCGATCATGCCATCAATGACACGCTGGATCAGCTCGATCGGCGTCACCATGTTCTGGATCACGCCGTCCAGCATGGCGTCGCGGTCGATCTCGCGGAACCCGCGTGGCGGCGGGCCGCCATTGTTGTTGATCAGGATGTCGGGCTCCGGGCAGGCCGCGAGGATCGCATCCTGACCGGCCCGGGTGCTGACGTTGGCGGCGACGGGGATCACGGTGGCGCCGGTCGCCTTCGCGATATCGCTGGCGGTCGCGGCAAGCCGCTCCGGGTCGAGACCATTGACGACGACGGTGCATCCTGCCTGCGCGAGCGCCATGGCGCAGCCCTTGCCGAGCCCGCGGCTCGATGCACAGACGATGGCCTTGCGGCCGGCAATTCCCAGATCCATGGACGTCATCTCCCGTCGGTTGATGGTCGACCCTAGCGAAGCTGCGTTCAGACGAACAGGGCCAGACGTTGTGACGCGTCGAGCGACTCGATCGCGGCGAAGGGGGCCAGCCTGGGGTCGGCAGGCGGCGGGGTGATGTCGCGCGGGCGGTGCGGCGGCTCCGCCTGGCGCCTCGGCGGCGGGGCAGGCGGAGCCGGAGAAGCAAAACCGACGAACATCACGCCGTCGTCCTCGGGGGCCTCGCCCCGGGGAGCGACCGGCAATGACAAGGGCGCGGCGCGCGCGGCGGTGGGTTCGGCCTCGCTGCCCATCATCGCCTGGATGCGGCCCTCAATGGTCCGCAGTATGTCGATCAGGGTCCGCACCCGGGTGGTGGTGAGCGCGTGCTGGCTGGAGGCGCGATAGAGGTCCAGGGCATGGCGGTCGGCCGCGCCGGCGGCCGCGAGATTGCCGGCCTCGCGCAGCGACCACGCCATTTCCTGGGCGTTTTCGGCGGCGTTGAAGGTCTCGCTGTCGGCCTTCTCGGCGGCACCGAGCAAATCGTCGAAGGCGCGTCCTGGCTGGGGCAAAGCACCGCCGCTTGCGTCAACGAGGCTGGCGGCAATGTCGCGACGGGTGCGGGCGATGCTGTCGGCCATGTCGGCGAGATCGCGGCGCAGGCCCAGCAGGTCGGGCTCGACGCCCGGCGATGCCTTCACCGATGTCTCGATCCGCGCCAAGGCCTCGAGCAGCATGCCGGTGTCGGCTGTCCGGTTGCGGCGCGCAAACTCAGCGAGGAACCAGCGCCCCCGCGACGTTTCCATCACGGCGGCCTCGATGGCCTCAAAATCGGCGATAGACAAAGTCGGGAAGGACACGTCCCCGGACATACACCCTCGACACACCCGAATCGGGAAAAATCCGCCCTTCCCACGAAATCATCCGGTTGATTGGCGTACAAGCGTCCGATGGTCCGTAACGGCCAATTCACACTGCCGATGCTAGGTTAAGCCCCAGTGCCGCGGTTGCGGACGCACACGCGGACAAAATGACACCCGATCTTTCCGTCGGCCTGCGGATCGCTGCCCTCTACGGGGCCACGTTTGCAAGGCTCGGCATCAGCATGCCGTTCTTCCCGCTGTGGCTGGTCTTTATCGGGCTCAGCCCGGATCAGATCGGGCTGATCAGCGCGCTGCCGCACGTGATCTGTGTCGTGGTAACTCCGCTGACTGTCGGCCTGGCTGACCGTTTTGCGCCAGCCAAGGTGCTGGTCGTTGCCAATTTGGTGGCTGCCGCAGGGTTCGCCCTGATGATTCCGGGCCCGTCCATGCCGCTGCTGGTGGGGCTCGTCGCCCTGACGGCCGTGGCGCAGTCTCCCCTTGTCGCCGTCGTCGACGTGCTGGCCATCGCCGTCCTGAAGACCCGGCCACGCCTGCAGTACGGCAGGCTGCGCGCCTGGGGAACCGTTGCGTTCATCGCCACCAATGTTGTGGGGGGTGTTTTGGCGGGATGGCTGCCGGCGCCGGCCATCCCGGCGGCGATCGGCGTGTCGTTCCTGATCGCCGCCGCGGCAGCCCTGGTGGCGCCGCGACTGCCCGCCGTGGCACCGACGGTCGTTGCGCCTGGCCTGGGTCCTGTTGGGATCGGGCGGGTGCTCGCGCTGGTCATCGCTGCCACGGGGCTGATCCAGGCCAGCCACAGCATGCTGTTTGCCTTTGGGTCCATCAGTTTCGAGGCCGCAGGCATCCGTGCCGAATGGATCGGCGTCCTATGGGCCGTGGGCGGCCTCGTCGAGGTCATTCTCTTCACCCTGCTGGGCAGTGCGGTAGGACCACGGTTCCCGGCGTTTCTCGCCATCGCGGTCGGGGGCGCCGTCTCGACGCTGCGGTGGATCGTGCTGGCCTTCGAGCCCGGTGTGTGGTGGCAGGTCTTTGCCATGGCGCTGCACGGGATCGGCTTCGGGGCGACCCATCTGGGGACCATCGCGGCGTTTGCCCGGCTGGCTCCCGAAGGCGGACTGGCACGCGCGCAAGGCGTGATGGTCTCCGTCCATGCGCTCGGGGTCGGGCTGTTCATGGCCGCATC
>JBMOJG010000085.1:0-8566 GCA_049316925.1 Alsobacter sp.
CGCACCTGCACGTCGTAGACATTGTTCGCGCCGGCATCCGTCGGGCTCTCGAAGTCCGGCGGTGCGACGAAGGTCAGCACCCCGGTCGACGACCCGATGCTGAACCGCCCGGCATCGGCGCCCCCGACGATGCTGTAGGTCAGCGTCGTGCCCGCGTCCGGATCGCTCGCCGTCACGGTCGTCACCGCCGTGCCGTTTTCCGCCACACCCAGCGACGCGGTCGGCCCGCCCCCGTTGGACGTGATCGCCGGCGCCTCGTTCAGGTTCGTGACCGTGACCGACAGCTGCTGCGTATCGGTCAACTCGCCGTCAGACACCTGAACGATGACGTCGTAGACATTGTTGCCGCCAAAGTCCGAGGGGGCCTCGAAATTCGGCGGCGCTGCGAAGGTCAGGACTCCGGAATTCGGGTCGATGACGAAATGCGCCGCATCCTCGCCACCGCTGATGGAATAGGTCAGAGGTGCAATCGCATCCGGATCGGTCGCCGTCACGGTTGTGACCGCTGTTCCGTTCTCCGCGCGCAGCACGGCAGCGGTCGCCAGGCCACCATTCGACGTGATCGTGGGCGTCTCATTGCCGTTGACCACGGTCACCGCGATGGTCTGGGTGACCACCAGGCTGCCGTCCGAGGCCTGCACCTGGACGTCGTAGACATTGTTGGCCCCTGAGTCGGTCGGCGCCTCGAAATTCGGAGCCGTCACGAAGCTGAGTGCGCCGGTGGTCCCGTCGATGACGAACCGCGACGAATCGACACCACCGACGATCGCATAGGCAAGCGTCGTTCCGGCATCGGGATCGACGCCCACCACCGTCGTCACCGCCGTCAGGTTCTCGGCAAGCGTGATCGCCGCGCTGGGCGCTGCTCCATTGGAGACGATTGACGGGGCCTCATTGACATTTGTGACCGTCACGGCGAGCGACTGGGTCGCGGCGAGCACACCGTCCGACGCCTGGACAACGACGTCATAGACGTTGTTCGCGCCGGAATCGGCCTTGACCTCGTAATTGGGGCTCGCGGCAAAACGGAGCACGCCCGACACCGTATCGATCGTGAACAGCGCCATGTCGGCACCGCCAATGATCGAATAGGCCAGCGACGTGCCGCCGTCCGGATCCGACGCCGTCACGACCGTGACGGCGCTGCCGTTTTCGGCGATGGAAACGGCCGCACTGCCGCCGCCGCCATTCGAGGTGATGACCGGCGTCTCGTTGAGATTGCCGACGGTGACGGCGATCGCCTGGGTCGTGGCGAGGGACCCGTCCGACACCTGCACCGTGACGTTGTAGAGATTGTCGTCGTTCGAATCGGCCGGCGCCTCGAAGTTCGGCACAGCGGCGAAACGCAGCACACCGGTGTTCGCGTCGATCAGGAAGCGCCCCGCGTCGACACCGCCGGCAATGCTGTAGGTCAGGGTTGTACCGGCATCGGGATCGGTGGCACTGACCGTCGTGACGGCCGTGACATTCTCGGAGACCGGGATTGCCGCAGTTGCCGCGCCACCATTCGAGGTGATGGACGGCGCCTCGTTCTGGTTGGTGACTGTGACGGCCAGCACCTGCGTGGTCGTCAGCTGCCCGTCTGAGGCCTGAACGATCACGTCGTAGACATTGTCGGCGCCCGCATCGAGCGGTACCTCGAAGTTCGGCGCCCCGACAAAGTGCAAGACACCGCTGTTCTGGTCGATGGCGAACAGGGCGGCATCGGCGCCGCCGATAATCGCATACGCGATGGCGGTCCCCGCGTCGGGATCCGTGGCCGTGACCGTGGTCACCGCCGCACCGTTCTCGGCCATAGCGACGGACGCGGAGGCCCCGCCCCCATTCGAGGTGATGGCCGGCGCCTCGTTGACATTGATGACGGTGATCGCCAGCGTCTGCTGCACGGACAGACTGCCGTCGGACGTCTGCACGGTCACCGCGTAGACATTGTCGCCGTTCTGGTCGACTGGCGCCTCGAAATTCGGCGTCGCCGCAAACCGCAGCACACCCGTGGCGGAATCGATGACGAAGCGTCCGCCATCACCGCCCGCGACGATGGAATAGACCAGCGTCGTGCCGGCATCGGGGTCGTTACCCGACACCGTCGTGACGGACGTGACGCCTTCGGCGATGCTCAGCGCCGCGGTCGTGCCACCGCCGTTGGACACGATGACCGGTGTCTCGTTGACATTGGCGACGGTGATCGCGATCGCCTGCGTGTCGACGAGCAGGCCGTCCGACACCTCCACGACGACGTCATAGACATTGTCGACACCGGCATCGGCCGGCGCCTCCCGGTCCGGCGCGACTACGAAGGTCAGCACCCCCGTGTCGCGGTCGATTGCAAAGCGGCCGGCGTCTGCCCCGCCAATGATCGCGTAGGACAGCGTGGCGCCAAGGTCCTGATCGGACGCAGCGACGGTCGTGATGCCGGTGCTGTTCTCCGCAACGGTCACCGCTGCGGTGGGGCCGGCGCCGTTGGACTGGATCAGCGGCGCCTCGTTGGCGTTGGCAACCATCACCTGGATCGCCTGGGTGTCGACCAGGAAGCCATCCGAGACCTGGACGACCACCTCGTAGGTGTTGTCCTGCCCCGCATCGGTCGGCGCCTCGAAATTCGCCGGAGACACGAATCGCAGTGAGCCGCTGACCGCGTCGATGCTGAACAGCGCCGCGTCCGCGCCACCGGTGAGACTGTAGCGCAGCGACGTGTTCAGGTCGGGGTCGAACGCCGTCACCGTCCCGACGCTGGCAACATTCTCTGCCATCAGGACCGTAGCGTTTGCGCCACCGCCCGCCGAAGTGATGACAGGCGTCTCGTTCACGTCGGTAACGGAAATCGCAAACGTCTTGTCGACAAACAACCCGAGTTGGTCAGTTGCCCGGATCACCACGATCTGGGTCGGTCCGGTCTCGTAGTCGAGACGTGATCCATCGACCACCGAGACGATGCCTGTTGCCGCGTCGATGACAAAGCGGCCGGCGGCGTCGGCCCCGGGCACGAACGCATAGGTGACCGCCCCGCCCCCGTCCTGGTCGGTCGCCCGCGCCGTGCCGATGACGGCACCGTTGGCCGCATTTTCGACGATCGTTGCCGGCGAAAGCGTGAGCGCATCGGGCGCCTCGTTGACATCGGCGACGGTCACGGTCAGCGTCTGTCGATCGAACCCGCCGGTGCCGTCGACGGCCTCAACGATCACCTCGTAGACATTGTCGGCGCCCAGGTCGGTCGGCAGCTCGAAATTCGGCAGGGCGTTGAACACCACCGCGCCCGTTGCGGCATCGACGCTAAATCGCCCTGCATCCGTCCCGCCTACAATACGGTAGGTGATGCTGTCGCCGGCATCCTGGTCGGTCGCCGAGATCGTCGTGACGGCCCGCGTGTTTTCGGTCACGGTCAGGCTGGCCGCAGGCGCCCCGGCATTCGACGTGATGACCGGCGGATCGTTGGCGTTGAGCACCGTAACGGCGATCTGCTTGTCGAGGAACAGGCCGCCCTGGTCCGTCACACGCACCACCACAAAATGCGTCTGGTTGGCCTCGAAGTCGATCAGATCACCCCGCCCGACGGTGATGTCGCCGGTCTGCCCGTCGATGCGGAAGCGACCGCCGGCATCGCCCCCAGGCGCAAACATATAGGCAAGAATGGAGCCCGCATCCTGGTCGGATCCGATCACACGGCCGACCGGCGCTCCGGTCACCGGGTTCTCGACAACCGTGCTGTTGATCAGCACCGCGTTCGTCGGCGCCTCGTTGGCGTTCTCGACGCGGATTGTGAGCTGCTGCTCGTCGACGTCGATACCGTCGGAGACCTGCACGGTCACGCGGTATTCGTTCGGCGCACCGATACTTCGGGATTGCTCGAAGTCCGGCGGCGTGACGAAATAAAGCAGCCCGTCGACGCTGTTGATCGAGAACAGTGGCGCGTCTGGTCCACCGACGATAGCGTAAACCAGACTGCCTCCTGAGTCCGGATCGACCGCCTGGACCGTGGTGATGATCGCGGCATTCTCGTCCATCGACACGAGGGCGCTGGCGCCTGCGCCATTCGACACGATCCGGGGCGGCTCGTTGACGTTGGCGATGGTGAAGCGAATGGACTGGGTGTCGGTCAGAGCCCCGTCGGAGGCCTCCACGTCGATCTCGAAGACATTGTCGCCATTGGCGTCGGTGGGCGTTTCGAAGTCGGCCCGCGAGACAATGGTCAGAACGCCGTCTTGCGGATCGATGACGAAGCGCGAAGCATCCGCCCCGCCGACGATCCGGTAGGTGATTGTCGTGCGCTCGGGATCCTGCGCGATGACCACCCCGGCGACTGTGGTTCCTTCAGACAGCGATACGGCGGCAGCGCTGCCGCCACCCATTGAGGTGATCTCGGGTGCCTCGTTGACGTCTGCCACCGCAATGGTGAAGGCGGCCTCGGTGCTCAGACCGCCTGCGTCCGTCGCCCGCACGATGACCACATGCGACGGGTTCGTTTCGGTATCGAGGTTGGCCGCCGGCGCAACCGTGAGTGCGCCCGTCACCGCATCGATGAGGAAGCGTCCTCCTGCGTCGCCGCCAATGACGAAGCTGTAGGTCAGAGGATCGCCGGAGTCCGGGTCTTGCCCCGCGACGGTCCCGACGAGCGTTCCCGCGGGCGAATTCTCGAACACCGTGCGGTTGTCGATGGAAATGCCGACCGGCTTCTCGTTGACGTCGGTGACGCCGACAAACAGCGTCTGCCGGTCCACGCCGCCGCGGCTGTCGACGGCCTCCACGATGATCTCGAACACGCCGTTGCGGTCAGCGTCGACCGGCTGTTCGAAGTCCGGGCCGGGCACCAGGGTGATCGCGCCGGTTGCCGTGTTGATCGTGAACGCTGCGCCATCGGGACCGCCGGCAATTCGGTAGGTGACCGTGTCGCCTGGATCCGTATCGCTGGCCTGCACCCGCGTGACCGTGCTGCCACGCTCGGCGATGGCCACGGTGGCGGTGGCGCCGCCGCCATCCGACGTGATCACGGGAGCGTCGTTGCGGTCCAAGATCGATACGTCGAAGCGGGTGTCGAGGACGAGGCCGCCCGCATCGGTGGCCCGGACGACGATTTCCTGCCGCGGCGCCGTCTCGTAGTCCAGCAGTTCCGGCCGCGCAACGGTGACGACGCCTGTCGCGGCATCGATGGCAAAACGGCCGCCGGCGTCGCCTGACGGGGCAAAGCTGTAGCGCAACACGTCCCCGGCATCGGGATCGCTGCCGATCACCTGGCCGAGCACGCTGCCCCGGGCCGCATCCTCGCCGATGCTGCCGGTCGTCAGCACCATCGCGGTCGGCGTCTCGTTGACGTTGCCGACGGTGATGGTCAGCTCCTGCTGGTCGGCATCGCCGCCGTCCGAGGCCTCCACCACCACCTCGTAGACGTTCGTTCCCGCCGCCGATGCCGGCTGTTCGAAGTCGGGACTGCCGATGAAGTAGAGCCGTCCGTCTCGGCCGTTGACGCTGAACAGATGCGCGTCCCTGCCGCCGATCACCGCATAGGTCACGTCGCTCGGACCGTCGAAATCCTTCGCCAGCACCGTCGTGACGAGCGTCCTGTTCTCAAGGACCTGCAGCTGCGCCTTGTCGCCCCCCCCGTCCGACTGGATGACCGGGACGCCATTGACCGCCTCGACCTTGGGCTCCTCGGACGCCTGCGTCTTGTCGGTCTGCTGGGTGATGGCGCCTTCGGCCTTGAGGCTTGAGCTCTGCTGCTCGTCGAAGTTCACCTTCTTGGCGTATCGGCCGTTGCTGTCCTGGAGAGACAGTCCATCGCCACCGCCGGCGTTGACGACCGGCCGTTCCGCGGGCGGTGCCGCAGAGGCCGCGACGAACCTCTGGGTCGCAGGCAGCTGCACCACCTGCACCGGCTGTTCCGGCTCCTGCCCGGTGCCGGGCGCCCGCGACTGCTCGGAGATGGCGAGCTGGGGCATCTGGTTGACGACACCGACATCGCCGGCCGCGACCAGCATCTCGTGATGGTCTGTGGTGACGCCGGCAAACTTCAGCTGTGGCGGATCAGCGGTCAGGATCCGCATGACCAGCGAGGGCAGGACGAGACGCCCGCCGTCCGCAAAGGTCAGCACGGCGTCAACGTCGAGGAAGGTGACGCGACAGTCGTCCATCGAAAAGTTGAAGGCGACCGCCTTCGCTGACGCCACGTCGATGACCTGGGTCTGCCCCGGCGCGGGCCGCGCGATCGTCACCGCGTCGCCGTCGCCGCCCAGGGCCGGAGCACCGGCCAAAGCCGCCGTGGCACCGATCTCGGCCGTCGGCCGTCGGTCAGTGCTGCGGGGCTGCGGGGTCTCGGATTCGGGCATCAGGACATGTCCAAGGCCAGGCCGCCCGACGGCAGGTGCCGGCCGGCGGCAGCGACCGACGGGTGATCATGCAAAACCCGGCTTAATCCGCGCTTAAGGCGACTTCGGACGGACGCCGGCCAGTTCCACGGTGAGGTCACCCATGGCCTTCAGAACATCCGCCCGGGCACGAACCGCCTCGAAACTGGTCTCGATCTGCGAGCGTCGCGCCGTATAGAAGGCCATCTGCCCGTCAAGCAGCTCGAAGATCGTGCGTTTTCCCGCACCAAACTGCTCGGTGTAGAGATCGCGGACGCGGCGACTCGACTCGACGCCCTCCGCGACCAGCTTTGTCTTGCGCTCTGCGGATTCGATCGCCCGATAGGCCTGCCGGACATCGGCGACAATCTGCAGACGCTCATGGACGAATCCGGAATCGCTGCCTTCGAGGCGCGCGGCGATCTGGTCCGACACGGCCGTGTTCAAGCCCCCGTCGAGCAGCCGGTAGCGCATCGCCAGCATGGCACGGCCCTCGGCCTGCGACGTTCCCAGCGACGGGTTCCTGTAGTTCTTCGATTCCGACTCCACCTCGAGATTGACCTTCGGCATCACGGAGGCCCGCTGGCTCTCCAGCTCCTTGCGGATAGACCGGTTGCTCATGTCCATGGCACCGAGGCGCGGATTGTTGGCCAGGACCCTCGCGATCGCATCGTCCGGCGTTCGTGGCAGGAGGGCCCTGAGCTCGGGGGGGGGCATCAGCTTGCCGGGCCGCAATTGCGTCAGCCGCTCGAACTGGTCCTCCGCCCCCAGCAGCTGCAACGAGATGTCGGACCGGATCGCCCGGACATCGATGAGGCGCGCGGTGACGCGGCTGACGTCGGCAGAGCTGGCCTGCCCTTCCCGGCCATGGGCCGTGATCACCCGCAGCAGGTTCTCGTGCGAGCCGATGGTCTCGTCCACATGGGCGAGCAGGGCGCGGTGCTCGAGCATGCGCAGATAGGTCAGCGTGGTCTTGTGCGCGACGTCCTCGGCCTTGTCGCGCAGCTTCATCTTCTCGCTGTCGCGCAGCAACTGCGCCCGCTCGATGTCGGAGCGCGTTGCACCGAAATCATAAACGAGCTGCCGCAGGATGAAACCGCCATCGAAACGGCCATCGGTACTGCGGCCGGAGACCGTCGGCATCGGCACGATGACACCCTGATAGCTGCCGGAGAAGTTGCCACCGACGGCAACACGCACATCGGCGCTGGGATAGAGAGCCGATTCCGAAATGGTCACGCCGGCCCTGGCCTCGCGGATCCGGGCCTCGTTCACCCGCAGCTCCGGATAGGTCATCAGGGCGGCCGCGACGGAATCCGCCAGTTTCAGTGTCGTGGGCTTCCGCGACGGACCTGGTCCGGGAGCCTGCGCCAGAAGGGCAACGGACGCACCTGGTATGGCTTCGCGCAGTTCGGGCGGGATCGCCAGATCCCTGCCACCGGGCTCCCTGCCGCCGAGAGGGGCCACAGGGTCCTGTCGGGGTTCGGCCGCCGTGCCCGACACGGATGGGTTTGACGCAAGCGCGCCCGTCGTCATGGTCTCGGCGCACGGCATTGTCGGACCAGAGTCGACCGGCCGCGGCTCACAGGCAGCCGACATTTCAGGCTTTGGACCAGCGCCACCAAGCTGGCAGCCGCCGAGGCTGAGCACGGCAATGACTCCCAGGCCGGCAGGCAGCAGGGCCCGTCCGCCCGAGCGGGCGGTCGCCGTCCTGCCAGTCTCCCTATGCACGCGGAGCATCCAAAGTCCCGTTTCATGGAACTCGTCAACATTCCGCATAAGACGATGTTAACCTTGATAATGGGTAAACTTCTGATGCAGGAGCATCGATTTGCGCAACGGCACGGCCGTGTCGCAAGGCACGCATCAACATGAAAAAAATTCATCAATCGCTTGAAAACTTCGATTTCAGTTCAGGATGCTGGACCGTCACCTGAAAAGACCGGAGCGGAACCACCGCCATGCAAAGCCGCCGAACCATCCATGGACCTCGACGCCCGGAGAATTCTGCACCCTCGTCGAAATCGAGATCGCCCGCTGGGGCGCGATGATCCGCCGGGCGGACATCCGCATCGAGTGAACCTGCTTGCTGCAGTGCGAAAAACGTGGCAACGGCAGCGCAGGGCCACGGCCGCGCAGACCACCCCGTCGTGGTGCGCGCCGAGGCCACCGCATTGGAGGCCCGGATGTTTCCCGACAGGTTGAAGGCTGGCTACCGCGCATTCGCCAAT
>JBMOJG010000086.1:0-8519 GCA_049316925.1 Alsobacter sp.
TGGGCGGCGACCACGGTCCATCGGTGGTCATTCCCGGCGCGGCCATCGCCCTCGAGCACCACCCGCAGGCACACTTTATCGTGCACGGACAAGAGGCCCTGTGCCTGCCGCTGCTCGACGCCCATCCCAGGCTGAAGGCCGTGACGACCTTCGTGCACGCCGACGTGGCGGTGCGGATGGACGACAAGCCCAGCCAGGCGTTGCGGCAGGGGCGCTGGAAATCGTCCATGTGGCGCGCCATCGAATCGGTGAAGAAGGGCGAGGCCGACGTGGCCGTCTCCGCCGGCAACACCGGTGCGCTGATGGCCATGTCCAAATTCTGTCTGCGCACCATGGCGCATGTCGACCGCCCCGCCATCGCCGCCATCTGGCCGACGACGCGCGGCGAGAGCATCGTCCTCGATGTCGGCGCCACCATCGGGGCCGATGCCCGCCATCTCGTCGACCTGGCCATCATGGGGTCGGCGATGGCGCGGATCGTCTTCGACATCGAGCGTCCGACGGTCGGCCTGCTGAATGTCGGCGTCGAGGAGATCAAGGGCGTCGAGGAGGTCAAGACCGCCGGCCGCATGCTGCGCGATGCCGACCTGCCGACACTCGCCTATTTCGGCTTTGTCGAGGGTGACGACATCGGCAAGGGCACCGTCGACGTGGTCGTGACCGAGGGCTTCGCCGGCAACATCGCGCTCAAGACCGCAGAGGGCACCGCCAAGCAGCTTGCCGCCTATTTGCGCAGTGCCATGAGCCGCACCCTGATGGCGCGCATCGGATATCTGTTTGCCCGTGGCGCCTTTGATGCTTTGCGCGAGAAGATGGACCCTCGCAAGGTCAATGGCGGCGTGTTTCTGGGCCTTGACGGCATTGTCATCAAGAGCCATGGCGGGACCGATCCGACAGGGTTCGCCGCCGCGATCGACCTGGGCTACGACATGGTCGAGCACGACCTGATGTCCAAGATCCGGGAGAGCTTGGAATCGAACTTCCCGCCGCCGCCGCCCGCCGGCGCGCCGGAAGCGGAGACCGCATCGTGACGCTTCGTTCCGTCGTGCTGGGCTGCGGGCATTGCCTGCCGGACCGTGTCCTGACCAATGCCGAACTCGCCACCATGGTTGACACCTCCGACGAGTGGATCGTCGAGCGCACCGGCATCCGCCGCCGCCACATCGCGGGGGAGGGGGAAACCACCTCCGTCCTGGCCACTCGCGCCGCCCGCGCCGCGCTTGATGATGCCGGCATCGACGCGTCAACCATCGACCTCATCATCGTTGCCACGGCCACGCCTGACTTTACCTTTCCGGCCAGTGCCACGCAGGTGCAGTCGGCGCTCGGCATCACCCAGGGCGCTGCCTTCGACCTCCAGGCCGTCTGCTCGGGCTTCGTCTTCGCGCTGGCGACGGCCGACAAGTTCCTCGCCTCCGGCTCCTGCCGCCGCGCCCTGGTGATCGGTGCCGAAACTTTTTCTCGCATCCTCGACTGGCAGGACCGCACCACCTGCGTGCTGTTCGGCGACGGCGCCGGCGCTGTCGTGGTCGAGGCCCAGGAGGCGTCCGGCGGCATGGCCGACCGCGGCATCCTGACGACCCATCTGCGCTCGGACGGCCGCCATTTCGACAAGCTCTATGTGGACGGCGGTCCGTCGGCCACCGCGACCACCGGCCATTTGCGCATGGAGGGCCGCGAGGTGTTCCGCCATGCTGTGACAAACCTGGCCGAGACGATCGAGGAGACCTTCCGGACGACGGGCCTGACGGCCGCCGACATCGACTGGTTCGTCCCGCACCAGGCCAACCGGCGCATCATTGACGCGACGGCGCGCCGCCTTGGAATCAGCTCCGACCGGGTGGTGATAACCGTCGCAGACCATGGCAACACCTCGGCGGCCTCGATTCCGCTGGCGCTGGCCGTGGCGCGCGCGGACGGACGCATCCGCCGCGGCCAGCTGGTGCTGATGGAGGCCATGGGCGGCGGGTTCACATGGGGATCGGCTTTGGTACGCTGGTAGCGCCGGTTTCACGTTGACCGGTTCCCGGGACAACAATAACGTCAACGTCTGGGCTGAACTATTATTGTTTAATTCGATTAGACGCATTCGGGGGCGATGTGGCGGAGCGTACGATCACCAGGGCGGAGTTGAGCGAGGCGGTGTATCAGAGGGTCGGTCTCTCCCGCACCGAGTCGGCTGCCATGGTCGAGCTTGTCCTGAAGGAGATATCCGACTGTCTGGCTCGCGGAGAAACCGTGAAGCTGTCGTCGTTCGGATCGTTTGTGGTCCGCTCGAAGGGAGAGCGGGTCGGCCGCAACCCCAAGACCGGCGTCGAGGTTCCGATCGAGCCGCGGCGCGTGATGGTGTTCAAGCCATCAAACATTCTCAAGGGGCGCATCAACGGCCTCGATATTGCAGACGAAGACGATTGACGCCATCGAGGCTGCAGAAGCGGCCGCTTGCACACACCCTTTGACCTGATGCATTGCGCTGGCATCTGAGCCGGCTTCGGAGACAGCATTGGACAAGAGTCCCGACGCCTTCCGCACCATCAGCGAGGTGGCTGATGACCTTGATCTTCCTCAGCACGTATTGCGCTTCTGGGAAACCCGTTTCGCACAGATCCGCCCGCTGAAGCGCGGTGGCGGCCGGCGCTACTACCGGCCAGACGACGTTGAACTGCTGCGTGGCATCCGCCATCTCCTCTACGGGCAGGGCTACACCATCAAGGGCGTCCAGCGCATCCTGAAGGAGCAGGGTGCGCGCACCGTGCAGGCGATTGGGCGTGGCGAAGGCTTTGCACCGGCGCCGGCTCGGCAGGCGCCCGACGACGACCGTCCGGTTGCGGCCCCACCACCTTCCAGCCTCGTCGCAATCGAGCATGATGCCGACGACAGCGGGCCGGATGGCGATGACGAGCCCGTGGATCGCGGTGCCGGCCAAGCCGCGGCTGTGCCGGTGGGGCGCTTGCCGCCGGACGTGGTCCGCCGCCTGCAATTCGCGCTGAGCGAGCTCAGCGAGTGTCGCCGCCTGATTGCCGTCGCCCGCGGCGGCCGCGACGACGACGGCTGAACGCCGCGCTCAGCCGATCTCGACCACGATCCGTCCGCGGACGGTGCCATCCAGGATCGACCGGGCCGCTTCGATGACGCCGTCGAGTCCGATCGTCGTGGTCATCGCGGCGAGTTTCGCCCTGTCGAGGCCTGTATCCAGCAGGGCCCAGGCCTCCTGACGGCGGGCCATCGGCGCCATCACGCTGTCGACGCCAAGCAACGATACGCCGCGCAGGATGAAGGGTGCCACGCTGGATGGCAGGTCCATGCCGCCCGCCAGTCCGCATGCCGCGATCGCGCCACCGTAGCGCGTCATCGACAGCAGGTTGGCGAGCGTCGTCGAGCCGACCGAGTCGACGCCGGCCGCCCAGCGTTCCTTGGCCAATGCCTTGCCGGGAGCCGACAGTTCGGCCCGCTCGATGATTTCGGCGGCGCCAAGGCTGTGCAGGTAGTCCGCCTCCTGCGGCCGGCCCGTCGCCGCCACCACGTGCCAGCCGCGGCCGGCGAGCAGTGCGATGGCGACTGAACCGACCCCGCCGGCCGCGCCGGTAACCACCACCGGCCCGTGGGCCGGCGTCAGCCCGTGGCGCTCAAGCGCCAGGACGCAAAGCGCGGCCGTATAGCCTGCGGTGCCGATCGCCATGGTCTGGGCAGGGCTCAGTCCAGCCGGGCGCGGCAGCAGCCAATCGCCCTTCACCCGCGCGCGCTGCGCATAGGCGCCGAGATGCGTCTCGCCGACGCCCCAGCCATTGAGGATCACGTCGTCGCCGGACTTGAAGCTCGGATGGCTGGACGACTCGACGACGCCGGCGAGATCGATGCCGGGAATCATCGGAAAGCGGCGAACGACCGGCGCCTTGCCGGTGACGGCCAGCCCGTCCTTGTAGTTCACGGTCGAGTGCGTGACCTTGATGGTAACGTCGCCATCCATCAGCTCGCTGTCGTCCACGTCACGCAGGCCACAGCGGTACCCCGACGCGTCCTTGTCGATGATCACGGCGCGAAACGAACCCATCATAGCCTCCCTTGTCAACGGCGCTGTTGTTGCCCGGCGCGTGGCCGTCTGCAAGCCACAGCCGTGAGGTCGGCCGACGGCTCAGGCCGCTGCGACGACGGGGCGCACCACGGGCTGCTCGCGGATCGGCAGGTTGATGAGTGCCGACAGCACGCCGAGCAGGATCGACAGCCACCAGATCAGCTCGTAGGAGCCCGACCGCTCATAGACGAGGCCGCCGAGCCAGACACCGAGGAAGCCGCCCAGCTGGTGCGAGAAGAAGGCAAAGCCGTACAACATCGACATGTAGCGGGTGCCGAACATCAGGGCCACGAGGCTCGATGTCGGCGGGATCGTCGACAGCCAGAGCAGCCCCATGCCGGCACCGAACGCGATGGCGGATGTCGTGCTGACCGGGATCAGCAGGAACAACAGAACGACCAGCGATCGGCTTGCATAGATCGCCGAAAGGATCCAGCGCTTGGGAACGCCGCGCGACACCATCCAGCCCGACGACAGCGAGCCGACGACATTGGCAAGTCCGATCGCCGCCAGCGTCCATCCGCCGACCCAGGCCGGCATTCCGGCATCCTTGAGATAGGCCGGCAGATGGGTGGTGATGAACGCCAGATGGAACCCGCAGGTGAAGAAGCCAATCACGAGGTACACATAGGACCGGTGCTGGAAGGCCTCTGCAAGCGCCTGGGGGATCGACTGGGCAGGTCCCTGGGCGGTCGACGTTGCGGTCCCGCGTGCGGCCAGCGTGAGCGACAGCGGGATCACCAGCAGGATCGTCGCTGCGAAAACCAGCAATGTCTGCGGCCAGCCGATCTGCTCAATCAGCATGGCGCCGGCCGGCGGAAACAGGAACTGGCCGAAAGAGCCTGCTGCGGTCCCGGCGCCGAAGCTGAAGCCGCGCCATTTCTCTGGCAGGATCTTGCCGAAGGCGCCGAGCACCAGGTTGAACGAGCAGCCGGACAGGCCGAGGCCGATCAGCACGCCGGTGCCGATGACCATGGTCCCGGGTGTCTGGGCATAGGCCATCAGCGCCAGGCCGGCCGCGTACATCACGGCGCCGAGGATGAACACACGCACGGTGCCGAAGCGGTCCGCCACGGCGCCGGCAAAGGGCTGGCCGAGGCCCCACATCAGGTTCTGCAGCGCGATCGCCAGCGAGAACACGTCGCGACCCCAGCCGAACTCGACGCTCATCGGGATCTGGAACAGGCCGAGCGAGGAGCGTGGCCCGAAGGTGATCAGCCCGCACAGGCAGCCGGCGATGAGCACGGCTTCCGGCGCAAAGCGTGTCAGCCGTTGCGGGGCGGGCTGGGTCGGGGAGGGCGTGGCCATGGCGGCTCCGGGACAGGCGACGGCAGACACGCCGTGCCGCCTGGGGGGATGAAGCGGATAGCCGGCGATGGATGTCGCCGCCAGCCGGGACAGATCAGCGCGCGCCAGCGCCTGGCGCTTCGAAAACGAAGCATGTCTCGGTGCCGTGCGCCAGAAGCTTGCCGCGCGTATCCGTCATGCGTCCTTCGGATGTCGCGATCCGGCCGCCCGCATGGACGATCCGCCCCTCGGCGCGGATCACCCCGGTGCCGGGCAGGACCGGCCGGACGAAATGCACCTTGAACTCGGCCGTCGTGTAGGCTTGCCCCGCCTTGAGGACCGAGTGGACCGCGCAGGCCATGACCGTGTCCATCAGGGTCGATGTCCATCCGCCATGGATTGTCCCCAGCGGATTGTAGAACCGGGCGTCGGGGTCGCCCTCGAACACGACGTGGCCCGGTTCGGCGGACACCATGCGGATCGCCGCCACCTCGCACACCGGCGGGGCTGGCAGGCGCCCCTCCAGCATCGCGCGCAGGAAGGCGAGGCCATCCATGGCGGTGGCCTCGGCCATCGGGGTCAGCCCGTAGCGGATGGCTGCCGGTGGTGCGGGCGACGCGACGGGAGCAGGCTCGGGCAACATTGGCGCTGACATGGGCCCTCAGGGTGGTCAGGACAGGGGATCGTCGGTGGTGGCAGTGCGGTCGCGCGCGATCGCCTCGGCGGCCCGGCGCAGGCGGCTCAGACCGTCGCGTACCTCGTCGCCGGCCGGCCCCAGCGCCGCATCGAAGGCCGCCTGCGCGGCGCGCCACAGCGGCAGGGTCTGTACCAGAATGGTTTCACCGGCCGCGGTCAGCGCATAGCGTTTGGCGCGCCCACGCCGCGCCGGCGCCTCGGCCACCAAGCCCTGCCGGCGCAGCAGTTCGAGGTTGCGCAACAGTGTCGTGCGCTCGAGCGACAGCTGGTCGGCAAGCTGGGCAAGTGTCTCGTAGCGGTCGATCCGCACCGCCACCAGCACCTGGAACTGGGTGGCGTGCAGCCCGGAGGCCCGCAGGAAATCGTTGTAGACGCGGCTCACTGCCCGTCCGGTCATCAGCACCGATCGGCCCAGGCAGCGCGGCAGCTCCTCCGGCAGCTCGCCCGGATGCTCCGGGGCGAGGCTCGGGGACGGCGGTTTATGTGCTGATGTGGACATATACGTGTATCTACACAAAACCCCCGCATTGCACCAGACCCGGTGGCCGTTTCGGTGTCACGGCGACGTCAAGGAATTCGGGCCGGGCCTCTTTTCAAGCGACAGGCTTCCTGCTATCCTTCTTTTGCTCAAAGTGAGCATAAATCTCCCGCCGGGCTCGAGTGCGGGGTTTCTTCGGTCCCTGTTATGCTCAAAATGAGCATATGGAGGATGCCATGCCGGCCTTTGCTCCTGCCTCGACACCGTCCGCCGGGGTCTTCCCGGCCGCCGTGACCGGCTCCCGCCATACGGTACTGCCGCGTCCGGATCTGGCCTGGACGCCGGCTGTCGAGCGCGAGACGGCGGCGCTCTACGAGCGGGTCAAGACGGTGATCCCGCCGGTCGAATGGCCGTTCTTCGCCCCCTATGTGCGGGCCATCAACGCCCTCAAGGCCGAACGCGGCGCCGTCATCCTCGCCCACAACTACCAGACGCCCGAGATCTTCCACTGCGTCGCCGACGTCGTCGGCGACAGCCTGCAGCTCGCCCGCCTCGCGGCGCGGGCGGAGGCGGACGTCATCGTCCAGTGCGGCGTCCACTTCATGGCCGAGACTTCGAAGCTCCTCAGCCCGGAGAAGACCGTGCTGATCCCGGACGCGAAGGCCGGCTGCTCGCTCGCATCCTCGATCACCGGTGCCGATGTGCGGCTCCTGAAGCAGCGCTACCCGGGCGTTCCGGTGGTCACCTATGTGAACTCCTCGGCCGACGTGAAGGCCGAGACCGACATCTGCTGCACCTCGTCCAACGCCGTGCAGGTGGTGGAAAGCCTCGGCGTCGACCGGGTCATCTTCCTGCCCGACGAGTATCTGGGCCGCTATGTCCAGACGAAGACGTCCGTCCGGCTGATCCTGTGGAAGGGCCACTGCGAGGTCCACGAGCGCTTCACCGCCCAGGAGCTGCGCGATTACCGCGCCGCCGATCCCGGACTGCAGGTGATTGCCCATCCCGAATGCCCGCCTGACGTGCTGGCCGAAGCCGATTTCACCGGCTCGACGGCCCACATGATCGACTGGGTGAAATCCCGCCGGCCGGCCCGCGTCCTCATGGTCACCGAGTGCTCCATGGCCGACAACGTCGCCGCCGAGACGCCCGGCGTCCAGTTCGTGCGGCCCTGCAACCTGTGCCCGCACATGAAGCGGATCACGCTGCCGAAGATCCTTGACTGCCTGCTGACCATGTCGGGCGAGGTCGTGATCGATCCGGCCATCGCCGAGCGCGCGCGTCTGCCCATCGCCCGGATGATCGCGCTCAACGCCTGAACGAGGTCCGGGGCCGCCCCGGTGGAGGCCGCTGGTCCGGCCTGTCATATCCATGGAGGCCGTGATGGCCGCACCCGTGATCATCGTCGGAGCCGGCCTGGCCGGCCTGTTCTGCGCCCTGCGGCTGGCGCCGACCCCCGTGACCGTGCTGGCGGCCGCACCGCTCTGCGAGGGCGCCTCCTCGGCCTGGGCGCAGGGTGGCATCGCCGCCGCCATGGCGGAAGGCGACAGTCCTGAGCAGCACGCAGCCGACACGGTCGCGGCCGGCGCCGGCCTTGTCGCGCGAAGCGCCGGACCGGATCCGCGACCTGCTGGCGCTGGGTGTCCCGTTTGATCGTGATCTCGCCGGCCGGCTGGTGCAGTCGCGCGAGGCCGCGCATGCGGTCAGCCGTATCGTCCGCGTCAAGGGCGATGCCGCCGGCGCGGCGATCATGCGGGCCCTGGCAGAGGCGGTGCTCAACACGCCGTCGATCCGCGTGCGGACCGGCGACGTCGCCGAGGATCTCGTCATGCGCGACGGCCGGGTCGTCGGCGTCGTCGTCCGCGGCGAGGCTGGGACGGCGCCTCGCGCCACCGTCATCCCGGCCGCGGCCGTGGTGCTGGCCACCGGCGGCATCGGCCATCTGTTCGCCGTCAACACCAATCCGGCCGAGGCGTCCGGCCAGGG